>JBLHPD010000146.1:0-12555 GCA_047624165.1 Clostridium sp.
CCATAGACTTAAAGAAAATGCCTATATTGAGAAAATGTTAAAAAAAGATTGTAAGGATAATATAAATTTAATTGAGGCTATGCAAGGTGGCAAACTGATTTGCATAAGGATGAGCACAGATATGTTTGGGACCAATGCGGAAAAAGATATATTTGTATGTTATTGGATGGTAAAGATGTGGGCAGCACTGCAAAAGAGATTTAATGATGTAGAAACAGAAGATCTAACGCAAGCAGTTATATTAATAGATGAATTGTACCAGGTAAAAAATTGTGAAATATATTTAACTAGCATATTAAGCCAAATAGCTAGACATAGGATTAAAATAATCCTGAGTTGTCACCACCTAGCACAAATTCCAGTAATCCAAAATGAAATGAAATCCGCACTTTGTAGTTATACATTTATAGCTGGTAGTAATAAGAAAAATTTTAACGCTATGAAAGAAGAATTTGTTGATAAAGGATATGAGCTTGAAGACTTACTACATTTGAAGAGACATAATGCATTGAATCTATTAGCATATGAGGGCGGATACTGGGCAGGGATAACACAATTACCAGCACCAATTAAGGATATAGTGTAAATCTATATCCTACATACCCAAAAATAATATAATATTTTTACAAATGTGACAAAATGTATTATAATTGGGATATAAAATAATAAGGGGGATTTAGTTATGAGTAAAATGGTAAATTGTAAAGCTTGTGGTAAAGAAATAGCAAAAGGGGTAAACAAGTGCATTAACTGTGGTAAAGACCAAAGAAACTTTTTCATGAAGCATAAATTAATAACTTTTATACTAGCTTTGTTTGTATTAGGGGGAATTGGATCAGCAATGGGTGGAGATAAAGGCAGTGAGACTACAGCACCAGTAATTGCAACTGCAGTTACACCTGTGACTAAGGTAGCTGAAACTAAGCCCGAAGAACCAAAGGTAAAAACTTTTTCAGATGGGAAATATTTAGTTAATAAGGACATTGAAAGTGGGTTATATAAAGTAACGCTAACAGATACTATAATGAAAATGGGTTATGTTGAGAGAGCAAAAGATTTAAATATGGAATTAGATAGTATTCTTGCAAATATACTTTTAACCGGAGATGGTTATGTAGAAATTTTAAAAACTGATGTAGCTGTTAAATTACAAGGAGTTACAATTGAACCTATAATACTTAAAAATTTAAAGCCAGCAATTAAGAAAGAAGCCTCTGATGGAATATATTTAATAGGATATGATTTAGCTGTTGGGACATATAAGGTAGAAGTAACGGATACTGCGACAAAAATGGGTTATGTAGAACGCTCAAAAAGTGTTGCTATGGGTATGAATGATATTATCGCGAATGAAATTATACAAGGTTCAGGTTATGTAAAAATTCAACAAGGTGATTTTGCAGTTCGACTACAAGGTGTAAAAATTACTTTTCAAAATTAATATACTAAAAAAAGAGGATATAGCATAAAGCTGTATCCTCTTTTTTATATCATTATCATTAAATAATACAATCACTTTAAGGCTATATAATTATTATAGGTACAATTGCATAGCCTATATGCTTAAAGTACCTTTAGATATTAAATTAAAGAGTATGTATTTCAATTTAATTATATTAGCAATTATACAAGATAGATTATATAGTTGTTCTTTGTGTGATATTGCTTCTGAAATATCATGAGTTACCATTATGGTAGTTTTTTTCTCTTTTTTTATAATTTCATAAACTTCATCACTAATGTTCAATCTAGTTTGGTAGTCCAGGGCTGAGAAAGGTTCATCTAAAAGTAGTACTTCGGGGCTTAAAGCTAAGGTCCTAATTAGAGCAACCCTTTGGCGCATACCCCCGGATAATTCCCTAGGATGGTGATTTCGGAATTCCCAAAGATTATATCTTATTAAAAGATTTTTCACCATTTCCACATTGTCTTCTGTAATACGGTGGTTAATTTTAAGACCCAAAAGTACATTGTCCCATATAGTTAACCAGTCGAATAATTGATCCTTTTGAAACATATAGCCGATTTTTGAAAAGCTTGAGTTATCATCACTTTGATTAATTACTATTCCCCCATATGATGGAGTAATTAGGCCAGCTATTATATTTAAAAGTGTAGATTTTCCACAGCCAGAAGGACCTACAATAGTTAAAAAGTGACCTTCTTGTACATTAAACGAAATATTATTTAAAGCAGGAGTTTCTGCAGTTAAAGAGTGGTAATTCATGCTTATATTATTAATTGCTACTTTAATCACTTTAGCATCTCCTCGAAAGTTATAGTCTAGTATATGAGTTTAAATAATATATTGTTAACGACATTTCAGAAGGAAGCTTCCATCAATATAAATAAAAATATAAAACTTAATGAAAATATAAAGCTCCTTCTGGAGTCGTTAATGTTTAAGTACCGAAGGTAATGATTAACGATACTTAGACTTGCATATAGTTCCTTAGTTTTGATTATAAAGTAAGGAATAACCTATAAAGTAATAAAGAAGACATGGATTGATATATTATATTTATTGAGTTATAATATCTTGTAATTGTATGTTGATTGTATGTAAATGTGATTGACAGTTATAAAATAAATCAAATAATAGGTAGTTAATAGAATCATATCAAGGAGGAGTGCAAAGCAGGGAATAAATTTAGTTTCTCAGGAATAAAGATATGATATATATAAACATAATGATGAATATAAATAGTTAATGGAGTTAGTTATATAGTGGGTTACTTACAGAAATATTTAATAATTTTAAAAAATTAAGTTTGAATTGAACTGAATAAATATATGTATTTAAGTTTTATGCATTAAAAAGTTCGAAAAAATCCAAACTTGCGGAGGAAGAGAAGATAATTATGAAAAAAATAATACATGTTGGATTAGATATAGGATCCACTACTGTTAAAATAGTAGTGCTAAATCAGCAAGAAAAAATAATATATAGTAAGTATCAGAGACATTTTTCTGATATAAAAAGTACAATAGCTGATCTTTTATATGAGGCTTATAACAATTTTAGAGAATGTAATATTACTATAGTGGTAACTGGATCTGGTGGACTAGCTTTATCTAAATGGCTCCAAATACCATTTATTCAAGAAGTAATTGCCAGTACGTATGCTATAGAAAATATTATACCAAGCACTAATGTGGCAATAGAACTCGGTGGAGAAGATGCAAAAATTATATATTTTGATGGAGGAATAGACCAAAGAATGAATGGTACTTGCGCTGGAGGTACGGGCGCATTTATTGATCAGATGGCATCTCTTCTTCAAACAGATGCAACAGGACTTAATGAACTTGCAAAAAATTATAAAACCATATATCCAATTGCTGCTAGATGCGGAGTTTTTGCGAAAACTGATATTCAACCCTTATTAAATGAAGGTGCTGCAAGAGAAGATATTGCTGTATCGGTTTTCCAGTCAGTAGTTAATCAAACTATTAGCGGACTTGCTTGTGGCAGACCCATTAGAGGAAATGTTGCCTTTTTAGGTGGACCACTATATTTCTTATCTGAACTACGACAAAGGTTCATTGAAACCTTGAAGTTAACAGAGAGCCAAATTATTTTTCCAGAGGATTCTCAGTTATTTGTCGCGCTAGGGGCTGCTATGTCATCAAAGGATGAGGGTATTATGTCCTTCAAAGAATTAAAGGACCAGCTTCCAAAGTTAAAAGAAGCATCTAGCCAGGATGTTCAAAGACTTAGACCGCTATTTTCAAATGATGCGGA
Organism: Clostridium sp.; assembly: GCA_047624165.1. Classification (GTDB taxonomy): domain Bacteria; phylum Bacillota; class Clostridia; order Clostridiales; family Clostridiaceae; genus Clostridium_AD. Next base: position 3,746 of record JBLHPD010000146.1, read on the forward strand.
GCTACAAGCTTTTAATAAAAGGCAGAGTGAATATAAGGTAGGAAGGCGCGAACTTGCGAGTTACAAAGGAAATTGTTTTTTAGGGATAGATGCGGGGTCTACAACTACGAAAGTTACACTTATAGGTGAGGAAGGGACAGTTTTATACTCATACTATGGTAGTAATGAAGGTAATCCACTTATGGTAGTTAGAAAAATATTAAAACATATATATACTATTTTGCCGAGTGGAGCTATTATTGCAAATTCAGCAATAACAGGTTATGGTGAAATGTTAATAAAGGCAGCACTAAAAGTGGATATTGGAGAAATTGAAACCATAGCTCATTACAAGGCAGCAGAATCCTTTTTACCGGGTGTAGATTTTATATTAGATATTGGTGGACAGGATATGAAGTGTTTAAAAATAAGAGATGGTGTAATTGATAGTATAATGCTAAATGAAGCTTGTTCCTCTGGTTGTGGTTCTTTTTTAGAAACATTTGCTCAGTCTTTAAATATGAAAATAAAAGATTTTGCAAATTCAGCTGTATGTGCTAAAAGTCCAGTGGACTTAGGTTCAAGATGCACTGTGTTTATGAACTCAAGAGTTAAGCAGTCGCAGAAGGAAGGCGCATCGGTGGGGGATATATCAGCAGGTCTTTCTTATTCGGTTATAAAAAATGCACTACTTAAGGTTATTAAGATAAGAGATCCGAAAGACATGGGCAAAAAAATAATAGTTCAAGGTGGAACATTTTATAATGATGCAGTACTTAGAGCATTTGAAATTATTTCAGGCAGAGAGGCAGTTAGGCCAGACATTGCAGGGCTAATGGGTGCATATGGGGCTGCACTTATTGCAAAGGAAAGAAATGAGGAAGGCAAAATTTCTACATTGTTATCCACGAAGCAATTGGATAGTTTTAAAGTAGAAACGACCATGGGAAGATGTAAACAGTGTGAAAATCAATGTGTTCTTACAATTAATAAATTTGATAATGATCGGGAATTTATATCTGGTAATCGCTGTGAAAAAGCGCTTGGAAATAGTAATAAAAAAGAAGAGATTCCTAATGTATATGATTATAAATATAAAAGAATATTCAACTATATTCCACTAAAGAAGGAAGAAGCATTTAGGGGCGTAATAGGTATTCCAAGAGTGCTTAATATATATGAGAATTACCCATTCTGGTTTACCTTTTTCACGAATTTAGGATTTAGGGTTGAATTGTCACAAAGATCTTCAAAGCAGGTATATGAAATGGGGATAGAGACTATTCCATCAGAATCCGCTTGTTATCCTGCTAAAATAGCACATGGACACATTATTAGTCTTATAAATAAGGGGATAGATACTATATTCTATCCTTGTATTCCATATGAGAAAAAGGAACAGAAGGGCGCGGATAATAATTTTAATTGTCCTATAGTAACTTCATATCCTGAGGTAATAAAAAATAATATGGATATTTTGAAGGAAAGAGATATTGTGTTCCTAAATCCTTTTATAGCTCTAGATAATAAGAAAAAATTAATTGTGAGATTAGCTGATGAGTTTAAAAGTTTTGGAATTACAAAAAGAGATATTTCATTGGCAGTTGAGAGGGCATGGACTGAAACAGAAAAGGTAAAATCGGACATTCAAAGTAAAGGTGAGGAAGTCGTAGAATATATTAGAAGGACTGGAAAGAAGGGTATAGTCTTAGCTGGGAGACCGTATCATATAGACCCAGAGATTAATCATGGAATTCCAAGTTTAATCACGGATTTTGATATGCCTGTACTTACAGAGGACAGCGTGGCTCATTTAGGTATTGTTGAAAGACCTTTAAGAACAGTAGATCAGTGGGTATACCATTCTAGGCTATACGCTGCAGCGAGTTTTGTAGCTAAGGAGCCAAATATTGAGCTTATTCAGCTAAATTCTTTTGGCTGTGGACTTGATGCAGTTACTACGGACCAAGTTGGAGAGATTTTAGAAAAGAGCGGCAAGATATTTACAACTTTGAAAATTGATGAAGGAAATAATTTGGGAGCAGCAAGAATTAGAGTTAGATCCTTAAAGGCCGCACTCAATGAAAGAGATAAGAATGGAATTTCACATAAAAAAAATGAGGAGATCCACAGTAGGGTTATTTTTACTCAGGAAATGAGAAAAAAACACACGATTTTATGTCCGCAAATGTCTCCAATACACTTTCAATTTTTGCAGGAAGCATTTAATGCATCGGGATACAATTTAAAGATCTTACCTTCAGTAGATAATGAAGCTGTAGATGAAGGCTTAAAATATGTAAACAATGATGCCTGTTACCCTACAATAATTGTAGTAGGACAAATAATTGCTGCTTTAAAATCAGGTAAATATGAGATAGATAATACCTCTGTTATAATTTCTCAAACTTGTGGAGGGTGTAGAGCTACAAATTATATTGGATTCCTTAGAAAAGCCTTAAAGGAAGCAGGATTTCCAGAAATTCCAGTGGTATCATTAAATGCTGCTGGGCTTGAGAAAAATCCAGGTTTTAAGTTAACATATCCCATGGTTAAAAAATCAATAATGGCCTTGGTATATGGGGATATACTTATGAGGGTCATCTACAGGGTTAGACCTTATGAGAAGATAATAGGGTCAACTAATTTACTTTATGAAAAATGGGTAAAAATATGCAAAGAAGCTGTTATAAGAGGTAAAAGTCAAGAGTTTAAAGATATTATTTCTGCTATAGTAGCTGAATTTGATAATTTAGAAGTTAAAAATATTGTAAAACCAAAAATCGGCCTAGTAGGAGAGATTTTAGTTAAGTTCCATCCTACAGCTAACAATAACATTATAGAGGTTATTGAAAATGAAGGTGGAGAGGCAGTTATGCCGGATTTAACGGACTTTTTCTTGTACTGCGCTTATGATGCTGACTTTAAATATAAATATTTGGGCAGGAGTAGATCTGATAAAATATTAAATAATATGGCCATTCGATATATAGAACATTTTAGAAAACATATGAAATCAGTTTTAGATAACAGTAAAAAATTCCATTCTCCAAAAACTATACATGAATTAGCACAGGGAGCAGCACCTATTTTATCATTAGGTAATCAAGCAGGGGAAGGGTGGTTTCTGACCGCTGAAATGGTTGAGCTTATTGAAAGCGGCACAAAAAACATAGTGTGCATGCAGCCTTTTGCTTGTTTGCCTAATCATGTAACAGGTAAGGGAATGATTAAAGAATTAAAGAGAAGGTATCCAGGAGCTAATATAACTGCTATAGATTACGATCCAGGTGCAAGTGAAGTAAATCAAATTAATAGAATAAAGCTCATGATGTCTGTTGCGTTTAAAAACCTTAAGGGCAATGTAGAAGTCAAAAGAGTACATGAGGAAATTAAAAAAGCACATGAGGAAATAGCAAGTGACAAAAAAATAGATTAAAAAAAGTATTAAATTTCTCCTGCGTGCCTTGCAATATGAGCTTGAAACGTGAAATTCCATTAAGGAATTCTAATCTTTTGCTTATATAAAATTCTCTGGCGTTCACATTCGCCGTCCTGGCTCAGGTTCGCTAGCCTCACTTCCTGTGAGGCTCACGAGAATTTTATATTGGCAAAAGAAGAATTTCTAAATGGAATTTCAATGTTTCTGCGCTTCTTATTGCAAGTCACTTCGGAGAATTTAATACTGTTGTGGGATGTGCCCCCTACGGGGCAGGGCAGAAGGAATTGCGATTAGAAAAAAACTTTAGTACTCGGTCTAGTTAGTCTTACGGTGATTTTATATTCGCAAAGAAAAAATTTCTAAATGGAATTTCAATGTTTCTGCGCTTCTTATTGCAAGTCACTTTGGAGAAATTTAATACTGTTGCGGAGAGGACCCCTACGGGGAAGGACAGAAGGAATTGGGATTAGAAAAAAACTTTAGTACTTGGTCCAGTTACGTTTAGGAGGATTTTATATTCGAAAAGAAGAATTTCTAAATTGAATTTCAATGTTTCTGCGTTTCTTATTGCAAGTCACTATGGAGAAATTTCATACTGTTGCGGAGAGTGACCCCTACGGGGCAAGGCAGAAAGGTTGGAAGTGGAAATATAAGTAAGTAAATATGCATAAGCAAACTATAAATATGAAGGTTCGGAATTTAGGAGTGTGAAAGATAGTATATAATGAGTTTTACAGAATCTTAGTTTATGTAATGGAAAAAATCCGTAAGCAGCCCAAGGAGGGGCTGCTATCACTTCTGAGACAGGACGTCGAATGAGTGCGTTAGGAGATTTTTCATGGAATAAACTTAGATACTGTTAACGAATGATCTACTATCTGAATAGCCTAAATGACGAACCTTCATTGTATACCTTTGTTATTTATTTGAGTTCTTTTACTACTTTTTCTGCGAAGCTATTGTTGACAATTTTATCAAACGCAGGTCTTTGGGGAATTAAATCTGCTTTGTAGGATTGTATAATGTCCATAAGTCTAGTTAGGTCGTCTTGTTTTAATATTGGGTCTGGTGAAAATGCGTTTATTTTTCTATAGTTTTTAATAGATTCAATAAGTACAGTCTCATCTGCACCAGGGAAGAAAGATTTTATTGAAGTAATTACTTCCGCATCTGAATGACTACTTACCCATTTTTGACCTTTATAAATTGCTCTAGTTAATTTTTCTATTGTTACTGGGTTTTTCTCTATATAGGATTTTGTAGCAAAAAAGCAGGTATAAGGCATGGTTCCAGCAGACTCTCCTATGGAGGCTACAATTTGCCCAGAATTATCTTTTTTCATCATACTAGCAGTAGGTTCAAAAAGAGTAACATAATCACCTGTACCACCTTTGAAAGCTCCAGCAGTAGCTGTGAAAGCGAGGTTCGTAATAAGTTCTATATTTTCGCCAGGTTTAATACCATGATTTTTTAAAACATACTCAAAAGCCATTTCTGGTACGCCGCCAGGTCTTCCACCTATTACAGTTTTGCCCTTTAAGGATTCCCAATTGAAGTTTGGTTCAGCCTTTCTAGCTACTAAGAAAGCACCATCCTTTTGTGTTAATTGTGCAAAAATTACGGGATAGTCTTCGCGCTGTTGATTGTAGATGTAAATAACCTGCTCTGGTCCACAGAAACCTATATCTACAGCTTTACTTAAAACTTGTTGCATAGTTTTGTCAGCGCCTTGTCCAGTTGAAAGGTCGATTTCAATGCCTTCCTCTTTAAAGAAACCCTCCGAAATTGCTGCATACATTGGAGCATAGAAAATAGAACGAACTACTTCATTTAATTTTATTTTTTCGAGTGCTCCATTATCTGTTTTTTTACACCCGTAAAATAATGTAGTTATTAAGGTAAGAGAGAGAAGCAGGGAAAAAACTGAGATTTTTTTAATTTTCATAGATACCTCCATATTATAAGGTTGTTATCATTCTATAATATGAGAAATTGTATAGATGTGACATTTTAAATTAAAGTTAAGTTGTAAAGTAAGTTGTATCATAAATGTAAATGAAATACCTATCATAAATGTAAATGAAATACCTATCATAAATGTAAATGAAATACCTTGACATATATAAATTAAGAGGTATAATAAGAAATAAATAAAAACTTCATAAAATCTTTAAAAGCTTAGATGAAGAGGAGTAGAGGGAAATTAATATTAAGAGAGGAAGATCCATAGGCTGTAAGATCTTCTATATGAAAAACCTTGAAGGTAGCTTCGGAGCTTCTTTGTTGAATTCTATACAATTATAGTTAATAAACAAAGACGGTTATCTTAATCGTTAAATTATCAAGAGCCTGTAGATTTGCAGGAAAAAAGGTGGTACCGCGAACTTTTCGTCCTTTTATAGACGAAGGTTCTTTTTTTATTGCTTTTTATATTTAAGATGCTTAGAAGTTGATATAATAATTATTGTTTAGGAGGAGTTACTTATGGAAGAAAATAATAATATTGATAAGAATTATGATCCAAAAGAGTTTGAAGAAAGGCTTTATGCATGGTGGGAAGAAAAGGGATTTTTTACTCCAAGTATTGATAAGAATAAAAAGCCATTTACAATTATGATGCCACCACCAAATATTACAGGAAAATTACACTTAGGGCATGCTCTTGATAATACGCTTCAAGACATTCTAATAAGAACTAAAAGAATGCAAGGGTTTAGTACCTTGTGGCTTCCAGGTGAAGACCATGCTAGTATTGCAACGGAAGTTAAGGTTGAAAATGAGCTTTTAAAGAAAGGGCTTGTGAAAAAAGAAATGGGAAGAGAAGCATTTCTTGAAAAAGTTTGGGAGTGGACTAATGAATATAGAGAAAAAATAAGAGGGCAAATAAAGAAAATGGGATGCTCTGTTGATTTTACAAGAGAAAGCTTTACTATGGATGAAAATTTAAATCATGCAGTAAGAGAAGTTTTTGTTAAATTATATAGTGATGGACTTATTTATCAGGGAAATAGGATAACAAATTGGTGCCCAAAATGTATGACAGCAATATCAGATGCTGAAATAGAGTTTGAAGAACAAGATGGGCACTTCTGGCATATAAAATATCCAATAGTAGGCAGGGATGAATTTTTAGAAATAGCTACGACAAGGCCAGAAACTATGCTTGGAGATACAGCAGTTGCGGTAAATCCTAAGGATCCACGTTATACACATTTAATAGGCAAAAAAATAATGTTGCCTTTAGTAGATAGGGAAATACCAATAGTTGCAGATGATTATGTTGATATAGAGTTTGGAACAGGCGCAGTTAAAATTACTCCAGCACATGATCCTAATGATTATCAGATAGGAAAGAGACACAATCTACCAGAAATAGTGGTTCTGAATGAAAATGCAACTATAAGTGATGGTTACGGAAAATATTCAGGACTTGACAGGTACGACGCGAGAAAGGTCATGGTAGATGATCTAGATAAGGCAGGTCTACTTGTTAAGATAAAAGACCATGCTCACAATGTAGGTACTCACGATCGATGTAAAACTACTGTAGAACCAATGTTATCCAAACAATGGTATGTTAAAATGGAGTCTCTTGCAAAGCCAGCAATCGATGCGGTACGCGAAAATAAAACTAAATTTGTTCCTGAAAGATTTGATAAAACCTACTTTAATTGGATGGAGAACATTCAAGATTGGTGTATATCAAGACAGTTATGGTGGGGACATAGAATTCCGGTATGGTACTGCGCGAACTGTGGAGAAATTATAGTTAAAGCGAACGCACCAACTAATTGTACCAAATGTAACAGTGCAAATCTTAATCAGGATAAGGATGTTCTTGATACTTGGTTCAGTTCAGCATTGTGGCCTTTCTCAACACTTGGCTGGCCAAATAATACAGAGGATTTAAAATACTTTTACCCAACGAGTGTTTTGGTTACAGGATACGATATTATATTCTTCTGGGTTGCAAGAATGGTTTTTTCAGGAATTTATAATTTAGGGGAAGTACCATTTGAAACAGTGCTAATGCATGGAATGGTTCGCGATGAGCAAGGAAGAAAGATGTCTAAGTCACTAGGAAATGGTATTGATCCATTAGATGTAATAGAAAAATATGGTGCAGATGCGCTGAGATTCTCACTTGCTACAGGAAATTCTCCAGGTAGCGATATAAGATTCTATGAGTCAAGAGTTGAAGCTGCTAGAAACTTTGCCAATAAAATTTGGAATGCTTCTAGATTTGTTATGATGAATAATAATTGCGAATTAATGTCAAAATATAAAGATAGTAAAAACTACACTGTTGCCGACAAGTGGATATTATCAAGGATGAACACTGTGACAAAAGAAGTTACAGAAAATATTGAAAAATATGAAATAGGTATAGCGCTCCAAAAGACACATGACTTTATGTGGACAGAATTCTGTGATTGGTATATTGAACTTGTTAAACCAGTATTATACGCAGAAGATGGGCAGGCAAAAGGTATAGTATTAAATGTGTTAAACAAAGTATTAAAAACTGGACTTAAACTACTTCACCCTGTTATGCCATTTATAACAGAAGAAATTTATACTCATTTAGATAATGAGTACGAATCTATAACTATTTCTAAATGGCCAGAGTTCGATGAGGCGCTTAAAGATGAGAAATCTGAAGAAAAAATGAATTACATTATAGAAGCAATAAAAGATGTAAGAAATGCTAGAGCTGATATGAATGTACCACCTTCAAGAAAAGCTAAAGTATTTATATATGCTACAGAGGCAAAAGAAGCATTTGAAGAAGGCATGGTATATTTTCAAAAACTTGCATCGGCTAGTGAAGTTAAGTTCTTAGGATCCAAAGCTGAAGCACCAGAAAATGTAGTTACGGTAGTAACTAAAGGCGCAGAAGTATATATGCCTTTACTTGAGCTTGTAGATTTAGAAGTAGAGCTTGAGAGATTAAATAAAGAAAAAGATAAACTAGGAAAAGAAATAGAAAGAGTGGAGAAAAAACTTTGTAATGAAAAATTTACTGCTAAAGCTCCTGTAGAAGTAGTTGATGAAGAAAGAGCTAAAGGTGAAAAATATAAAGAAATGTATAATTCAGTAATTCAAAGTATAGAAAATTTAAAATAGTTAAAAGTCTCCTATGTTTAAATAAACATAGGAGACTTTTCTATTAAAAAAAGGGAACGGTTATAACTAATGGGGGAAATAGTTGTTAACCGTCCCGAATGTGTCTAGCAATGTTTTTAGTAACGCTCAAAGTTTGCTATTACTTCAGTGCGTAGAAGAGGTATGTATACATAAAATCATTCCTAGAATAGTTTATTTAAGTACTACCTAAAGTGTTACAATTTTTTTATAATGGGATGGTTAATAAAGAACGTAAAGTATA
>JBLHPD010000147.1:0-12380 GCA_047624165.1 Clostridium sp.
GGTATTGTGAATACACAATGTCTATGTGGCACATCTAAAATTTTATTCACTTGTTTTTCTACCCATTCACTTATGTACTTTTTTCCACATTTACTACAAAATCTACTTTTACATGTAAATCCTATTCTAGAATGTTATCCACAGCGGTTTCCGCAAGCTGTTTCCTATATAATAAAAAACAGGGAGCTATGGCTCCCTGTTAATAGTGTCTATATAGAAAAATAGTAGGTACTAAATGAATTAGCACCTACTATAAAAATTATGTTTTCAACTGCTTACTTGACAGGGAGTTCAATAATTACTTAGTTTTGGAACAGCCCCATTTTTAATATATGTTTAGCGTGTTGCTTCAAACTTCCTTAGAAGCTTAACGAATAACTCAGGAACTTTTTCCATGTTTTCTGGAGTTTCTACAAATGCAATACGCATCTGAGTGCTTCCTGGATTAACCTCACCTGGTTTAAGGTCATAGAAACCTTTCATAGGTGCTACCAGAAGAGTTGTTTCCACTCCTTTGTAGTCCACTGAGCCTTCTTGGGCACAATACATAACAAATGCAATTGAATCAAATCCTGGTTTTACAACATTTCTAACATCAACTACTGAATATATAGCTGCATCAGGGCTAGAAACAATAAGACCAGGGTCTAGTTCCTTCATACCATTATAGAATTTAAACATAAGCTTTTTGTAATACTCACGAAGTCCTTCACACCATCCATTAATCTGTTCCTTGCTTTCATGAGCTAGTGCTCCGAATATATACTGACCTATTACATTAGCACAAAGGTTAGCAGTATATTCAGCTACTGACTGAGTATGGAACTCTTCATTATCAGTAATTAAAGCTCCTATTCTTAAACCGCAAGCACTCCATACCTTTGATGCAGTATCAAGAGTTATTCTTCTGCCTTCTATACCAGGTACATCTGCATCCGTAATTCCCCAGATGCTTACAATGTCACTGTCAACATAAAATAATCCACGATAAGCTTCATCGCTGATCATCCACATGTTATATTTTACGCATATTTTAGCAAGCTCTTTAAGAGTTGCATAGTCGTAGAGCTGTCCTGTAGGATTATCATAAGGTATTACAAGAAGTGCTCCAGGATTGTGCTTTTTAATAGTTTCTTCAATTTTATCTAGCTCTGGAAGGCCGAACTTACCATCTTCGCCTAAATGACGTTTTACTGTAACAGTTTTACGTCCAATTCTTTCTGCAAATGAAATATAATTTGTATAAGCTGGGTCAATCATCATAAGAGGTCTATCATCAGTGCCTGCAGCTCCGCAAACGCCAAGTAATAGTAGTTCCATACCAGATGATCCGCCATCGGTTACCTGAACGAATAACTTACTATCATCAAAACCTTGGCATTTGAGAATGTTTTTAAATGCATCCTGAGCCTCAGCTACACCGGCAGTACCTGAATATCTTACAACACCCTTTGCAAATGGGCTTTCAGGTGCATCCAATGAAAACATCCTTTTCTGCATAGCAGGATTTGTAGGAAGTGAAACGTTTCCAATTGCTACATTAACTAATGCAGGTTTAACTTTACGCTCGCCAAATTTCATCTGACCAAGTCTGACGTCTGATGGCATCCTTTTCTTAAAATGTTCTGACATTACTGGTTTGTTCATAAAAAATACCCCCTAAAAGTATTATTATATTTTATAAAATTTTATCTTCATATAAGATTATACCATATATTCGAATTATTGCTATGATTTTAAGTTCTTACTCTTTAACTACTCTTTAGTCTCCTATTAAATTTTCGGCCTTCTTGTAAATATTGTTTACTTCATCCTTTGAAACAAAAGCTGCTAATAAATAAGAAATTATTATTATCCCAGGAATATCAATTAACAATCTTGTTATTGCAAACTTACTTCCAAGAGCTGATATTTCAAATAATAACATTGGTATTTTTGTTGTAGACCAAGCTCCTATAAAAATTAAAATATTGCTAAATTTCACTCCTTTTTTCATGAAGACTGCTGCTACAGGGAATGCACCATAAAGTGGTCCTGCTGCTGCTGATCCTATAATAATTGAAAGTATTATTCCTTTAAGACCTGATCCTTCGCCCATGTATTTCATCATTGTTTCTCTTGGAACCCATATATCGAGTAGACCAAGTAGTACAAAGACCGGTGGTATAACTAAAGCCATTTCCTTAAAACTATATGCTGCAATACTAAAGGATTTCATTCCTATGTTAAAATTAAATATTGATAGAATTCCTACTGCTATTATCATTCCAATAAAATATTTATATCTTGTTAATGATTTTTTCATACACTTAGACCACCTTTCCTATGATATATGCTACTAAGAATGAAAATACAAAAGCAAATAAATTTCTAAGTAATGTTATTTTTTTGCCAAAATATTTCATTTCTACTGGTATTGTAACAACTCCCACCATCATTAATGTTGAGATAAAAGCACCTATCTGCATATAACCTGCTCCATTTTGAAGTAACATTGCAGCTGTTGGGAATGCAACAAATCCAGGAATTAAAGTTATTGCTCCAACTACTGCGGAAATTACAACCCCAAACCAACCTGAATTATTTCCAATAACCTTTGATATTAACTGTGCATTAAAAACTGCCAGCAACACTCCAACAAACATTATAACTGTCAAAAATTCCGGCAATATATTTTCAAATGCTTTCCAAGCTTTTTTAAGCGCCATTTTCGTTTTTTTCTTATTTTTATAATAAGAATAAACTAGTAACAAAATTGTTAACCCATATAAAATAATATTGCTCATTTAAAACCTACCCCCCCTGATTTTTATTAATTATACCATGGAAAAACTCACTTAAATTAGAATAAAAAAAAATTGCTGTATTTAACAAGCAATTTTTTTAATAAGTATTATTTATTATTAGCTACTCCTTGTGGAAACCAATGGGTAGTTTTGTTTGCTATTCTTACAAGAATCAGAATTACTGGTACTTCAACTAATACTCCTATATAGTAGTTAGATTACCATCTTACTACTCCATTTACCGCACCTATCTCCAAAGCAGCCTACAGTTTTTTCTCCATCTTTTATTTCAATTACTTCACAATTATTTCCACAACCATTGCACTCAATATTTCTAGGTATAAAATTATTAAATGCTACTTCAAAGCCTTTGAAATTTGTTTTTCCACTCTTCATAAGTTCTTCCTTGGCAAGTATTGCTGCTCCTATAGATCCCATGACGTCATAATACTCTGGAACATGAATCTCAGTTCCTAGGGCTTTTTCGAAAGCTACTTTAATGCCTATATTAGCTGCAACCCCACCTTGAAAAAATATTTTCGAGCGGGTTTCTTTTCCTTTTCCTACATTACTAAGGTAATTCCTTACCATTGCGGCGCAAAGACCCCAACAGATCCCACATCAACTCCCATATAGTACATTGTTTTTCCTCCTTTCTAACATATCTACAAATGCTTCTATTCTAGTAATATATCCTGCCTCACCTGTCATTTCATCTACTATTAGTGTCATTATAGGAAAATCTTTATCATTTGAAATTGCATTCAAAATTGCTTTTGATACAATCTCTGGCATACATCCCATAGGAAAAATTTGAATTGCTCCATCAAAATTCTCTTTTTCTGCAATGAGCACTTCTCCTATACATTCTCTAGCATGCCCACCAATATAATATGGAAGATATTCTTTAGATGCTTTTCTTATATCAATCGAGTTAAGTTTAAATGATCTAAGCACCATATCTTTAGTCCACCAACTAGGGGTAAGCATTCTTTTAGTTGATACCCCATAGTCCATAAGTTTATCTTCTATATAAAGATTAGAAAACGGTTCGATTACAGTATAAATTTCACCAATAATTGCAATTTTTAATGTAGACTTATGTTTATTAATAGAAATTTTATTGATTTTATTCTTATATTCTTTTAGAGTATTCACCATTTGTGATGGTGAACTTGCTTTAATAGCACTACTAGTACATTCTTTTAAAAGTCTCTTGAATTCTCCTTTATTTACCTCAAATCCTGTTAAATAGTGTACGCTACTTTCAATTTTTTCTATTAACTCAATTACATCATAGGCTATCTTTAGTGCTTTAAGTTTTTGAACCTTCCCTACTGCACTCTTATCTGAAATCTTGGATAGACGATTTAAAAATTCCTCTTTACCTATGTCAAAAGGGCTATCAATTACTATAAAAGTCAAATCATGTCCTGTTTTCTTTAGCGCATTCATCTGTAATTCACAATACTCACCAAATCTACATGGACCACAGCTTCCAGGGATGATTATTGTATCTGCTCCCATCTCTATACTCTGCAAATAATTACCCATCATAATTTTATAAGGTAAACACATTTCCTCTGAAGAATACTTAGACCCTAGCTCTAATGCCTCGCTACTACTAAAGGGTGGAATTATGCACTCTATTCCAAGGCTATCAAATAGTGCTTTAGCTGCAAGATATGTGTTGCCTAAATGTAGGAATGTTATCTTCATTATTTTTTTTCCTTTCAATCATATCAATAAAAGCCTCAATCCTCGTGTCTAAACCGCCTTCACCAGTATGTTCATCAACTTTTAAAACTAAAAGAGGAAAATCTACAATTTTTTCTTTAATAAGTTCAAGTACAACAGAGTCTATTCCGCAAGCAAAAGATGATATGTATATTGCTCCATCAATTTCACTGTCCTTTGATATACTACTCGTAAATCCATAAGCATTTGTAGCAAAAGTCCAAAATGGCCTTTTAAAAAGAGTTTTTACTTCAAACTTAATTTTTTCTTGCTCTGCATATTCCTCTGTTATAACCCCCACTCCAAGTTTGTTTAATTTTTTTACTATATTCATATTAATGAAAGTATCATAAATGTTATATGGATGTCCTACTAAAGCTATAGTTTTTTTATATCCTTCATCTTTAATTCCAAATTTAAAATTTCTCTGCTGCTCTAAAGCTTTGTTAAATGCATCTATTATTTTACCTTTATCTTTCGTAATCATCTTAGCCAGTTTTTTGTACCAAACATATAATTCCTTCTCACTCGTAGCATATATAGGTTACGTCATTACCTTTGGCATATTGGGTATGCTACAAACAATCATTTCTGGAAGCCCACAAAATTTAGGGCATATAAATTCACGAGTGCGAACCCTCATAATTCCTCCTTGTATCCATTCTACTGCACTTTCCTATTCTGAACTATTAAGGTAAAAAGTATTCCTAAAATATAAAAAAACCTGGATGTTAATCCAAGTTTTTCATCCTATTAATTTGCTCCAAGTAATACTTCCCACTACCCCATCAGCATTTAATTTCTTTACAGTTTGGTACTTTAATACAGCTTTTTCAGTACCATTACCAAATATCCCATCTACAGTTATTTTTAATTTCCACTGAATATATCTGTTAGCAACAAAATTACTATTCCCAAATCCCAATACAGGTTTATCCGTAATATTTACTAATGCTTCATTTGTCTGGAGGTTACTAGCGCCGTTTATTTCGAGTCCTACTATGCTTTGAAATTTCTTAATGGCAGTTATAGTTTTTTCTCCCATAATTCCATCCTCAGTAAGTTTTTTCCCAGTGGAATCAAATATATTTAATATATTTAATTTTCTTTGTATTTTTAATACTGAAGTGCTTGTAGAAGGTTTAATATCTGAATTCAAAATCACTTTTTCATTAACAAAACTTCCTGTTAACCCTTTTACAATAGCACTTGCTATTTTTTCAGAATTAAATTCCCCCATATCCTCTTTAGAATCTACAAACCCACCTTCAACCAGTATTGCAGGCATTTTTGAGTTTTTTAGTACGTACAACCAGCTGCCATCCTTTACTCCTCTATTAACGTAACCTAATAACGCTATGGAATCCACAACTCGTTTAGCTATTTCTTTGCCTTCTTTTGATATTGCAAATACTTCTGTTCCACGCCCACCCCCTGCATTAAAATGGATAGAAACATACACATTTACCTTTCCCTCATTTGCCTTGTTTATTCTTCTATAAAGTGAGTTGCCTAAGCTAGAAGCAAAGCTAGGCGTACAGTTAAGTACCTCGTATCCAAGTGCAATAAGTTTTTCCATGACCTTCTCTCCAACTTCTTTATTTAACTCATCCTCTTTCCTTATACCCACTGCTCCTGTATCTACGGGTGGACAGTTGTGTCCAATATCAATCCCATATTTCAAAATAATTCCCCCTTTAATATAACCTTTTATTTTATGCGAATTTTTTGGCTCTTAATTTAAAATATGCCATTATCCATATTTTGTGTAATAAAAGGTAATTATTCAACATATTTTATTTAGAAGGCAGTATAAGGATGTGGTTGTTTGAGTATTAATATAAAAAAATATATTTTAATCCTGATGTGCACTTTTTTTTCTTTAAGCCTCTTTGGCTGTAAATTTAATTTCAATAAAAATGTATTTATAAAGGGTAAACCAAATAATTATTATTACAGCAGTTTAATAATGAAAGATTTATCTCTAGATAATCCGGTGGAACTTTATGCTCTATATATGAATTTTTATAAGAAGGAAGATTTTTCTAAGGAGGATTTATCTACATTCGTTAATTTTTTTAATTCATTAAATAATAAAAGTTTCGTAGAAAAGCCAGCTACCTTACCTGAAAAACCATTATATAAGATATTCTTAACCTTTAGTGAAAATAAATATGTAATAAATGTATATAACCAGAATTTTATTTCCGTATATCCCTGGGATGGTGCCTACAACATGGATTACATTGACACAAGTAAAATGTACAAAGCCTATAATCTTTACGGCCTTTGCAAATACCTTATACCTAAATAAGGGACATTCAAATAGGGACATTCAAATAAAAAACAAGTCAGTATGTTAAACTTGTTTTTTATTTGAATGTCCCTAAACTAATTTTATAACTCTATGCTATTTTAATGATCCTTAGGTATTTGTTTTTTCTATCAAAATTTCATTATCCCCTATAAATAATCGCATTAAAAGTATATAATTTCTAATATAGATAAGTCTTGAGATAACAACACATAAAATTGTTATTATCCTCATATAGAAGCGAAGAATAAAATAATTATTAATTGCTCTGTCCCACAAAGACCACAAGGAGGTAATATATGCAAGTTTTAGATTTTAAGGAGATTAATCAAAAAATATCTAGAAGATTACTAAACCCAAAACATTTAAAAACCTATGGCATTCCAAGATCTCTTATTGAAAGTTTTTTAACTAGCTCACACTATTTAGAAAACTTAAGAACTATGATAGAATGCACAGATTTTACATGTGCACGTACTCTTTTAATTTGCGAATCTGTGATGAGTACTCTATCTAAAAATAGATTACCGAGTGACACACTCACTTACTTATATAATTTTGCGTTAAACAAGTCCTTTCCAGAGGCTGTAACCATAAAACTTGAGGAATCTTTAGAACCTGCCTGCGAACTATATCTAGCAGTTCTTAGAATTGTATGCATTGTTCAAAAGGACTATAACGATAACACCTGGCAAAGTAACTATGCCATGAATTTTTTACTCCCAGAAGAAATAGTAAGTTTAGAGAATGACGATGAATATGTAAAATTCATTAAAGCTTTTAAAAAAGATTCCATTTATGAAATGATGAAACTAAATGGTGAAGTTTTTAACTATAATACCCTAGATCATATTTGTGGAGTGCATTATTTATCGTTACATATTGCAAGACAACTAAAGGGAAAGGATGTTCAAATAGATTTGGGTAGAGTTTCAGGAGCTGCTGCTGGACATGATGTTGGAAAATATGGTTGCTTCGGTGAAGATCTTAAAAGAGTTCCACATTTGCATTACTATTATACAGATCAATGGTTTAAAAAACATAACATAAACTACATTAGAAATATTGCAATAAATCATTCTACCTGGGATTTGGAGCTTGAAAACCTTTCACTCGAATCTTTAATATTAATATATTCTGACTTTAGAGTTAAAAATCTTGCAACTAGTACTGGTAATACCATGAATATATTTTCACTTTCTAAATGCTTTAAGATTATACTTGATAAATTAGAAAATGTTGATGATAAAAAAGAAAAAAGATATCGAAGGGTGTACGCTAAGCTAAAAGATTTTGAAGATTATTTAAAAAGCATTGGTATTAACACTGACCTCGACGAAACTGAAAATCAAGAGATTCAAAAGGCACCAATTTATTCTCTAATGCAAGGCAACGATATAGTTCAAAATCTTAAATATCTTGCTATAAATCATAATATTAACATAATGTATGCACTCCGTGATGAATTTTCATTAGATGAAATATTAGAACAGGCTAGAAGTGAAAAAGATTGGAAAAATTTAAGACAATATATAAGGGTATTTGAAGAATATTGTACTTATTTAACTCAAAAGCAAAAGCTACAAACTATTAAGTTTCTATACGATAATTTAACTCATTCTGAAGACGATATACGTCGCCATTGCGCTCAGCTTATTGGGGTAATTATAGCAATATTTGATGAAGATTATAACAAAGAAATCCCCAAAAATGTAAATATAGAAAACCCTAATATAACAAGTTCAGATTTATTTAAGGACTATTTGAATTTGCTCCTTTATCCAAATCACAAAATAATTGCAAACCACAGAACTTGGATGGGTTATAGCGCTAGAATTATGGTTAATTCCTTATTTTCAAATTGTAGAAAAAGTATGCTTATACCCTATAGAAATATTATTATTAAGTATTATGATTCCACATATTTTGGTAATATAGAAACTCAATTGTTTCTATTAGAAACTACAAAATACATCCCCATAGATCCATATGATGATGGATTAAACATAATGTTTAACTATATAATTTCAATGACAAACAAAAGAAGTAGCATTTTAAGGCTTTCTGCGTTAGAAGTTATAACTGACTTAATAATTAAGCTTCCAAAAGATAATTACCTAAAAGATAATTTGCCAAACAATTTTGCAAGTTGCTGTACTAAAAGTAAAATTCCTGCAGAAAATTTACTTAAGCTTAGAATTTTTATATTGCTTAATATAGAAGCTTCTATTCCTATTTTTCAAACCTTTTGCGAACAAGATTATGCAAAGATACCTGATATATTTTTAAGTAATTTAAAAACTGCTACTGATTGGATAAAAAAGAAAAACCAAATTGATTTACTGATGAATTACACATTAATTAAGGCCCCTACCACAGGGCTACATACTGCCATTCATTTTTGCAATTTACTTAAAGTAAGTGCTATAGAGAGCGTTCGAAACAGGGCTGGAATTGCGATACTTAAGCTTATGCCTTATTTAACACTGTCTGAGAGAAATGATGTTGCAATAGAGCTCCTTCGTGCACTAGAAATAGAAGGGCATAGATTTACTGAATATATCCCCCCCTATGTCGGTGAAGTGCTTCTTTGGCTACAACCTAAAGAGTTAAATGAACTTATTGATGATTTAAAAATCAAAATAAAAATAGCTAATGAGAATGTAAAACCTCTTATTCTTAAGACCATAGGTATATGCCTTTCTAATTATCCAAAGTATCGAAATAGATTTGTTGAAAAAACTTTGGACTATGATAGTCGCTTATTAAATCTGCTTGGCATACTTTTAAATGGCCTTGGCGATTATAAAACAAAGGTTAAACAGTCGGCTGCAAGTACCTTCGGAAAAGATGTTTTTGGTTCTAAAAAACTATCTTTGGAAGAGAAAAATGTTATTTTTGTATTAGCATCAAAAAAGATTCTTACGTTGATTACAGAGGATAAATCTAAACAATTACTTTTCCTTGCAAATTCTGCATCACTGAATCACCTATATAGATTTATATCAGATTTCAGTTTTTTCAAGGGAGAAATTAATATACCGATTCCTGCAAAAACAGCTTTTTTCCCAGGCACTTTTGATCCTTTTACTCTTAGTCATAAAAACATTGCAGAATCTATAAGAAATATGGGTTATGAAGTTTATTTATCTGTAGATGAATTTTCTTGGTCAAAAAAAACCTTACCAAACTTACTACGTAAGAATTTGCTTAGTATGTCTATCGCAGATGAATTGAATATTTTTATTTATCCTGAAGACTTTCCAACAAATATTTCAAATTCAGAGGATTTAAAAATATTAAAAGAAAATTTCAAAGAATCTGAAGTTTACTTTGTTGCTGGCAGTGATGTTATTTTAAATGCTACATGCTATAAAAAACCTATCACTGAAAACTCTATACACAATTTCCCACATATAATTTTTGAAAGGGGAAAGAATAAACATTTAGAAGAAGCTACAAAAAAAATTCTTGGAGAAATCAAATTAATAAATCTTTCTTCTAGTTATGCGAATATTAGTTCTAGTCAAATTAGAAATTATATTGATGATAACCGTGATATTTCAAGTTTAATTGATCCACTTGTTCAGCAGTATATTTATGAATATGGTTTTTATCAAAGAGAACCACTAGACAAACTTTCTTTAGCTGCTCCTAATATAGATATTGAGTTTGCTGAAGAATTCACTGATGTTTTCATAAAAAAGCTTTCTAATTCCTGTGATGATAAAGAACTTGTTTTACAAATTTTAATTAAACTTTCAAAAAAAATTTCACCCAAACTTGTAATAATTAAAAACATTCTAACTCATGAAATCCTAGGTTTTGCATCAATGCACTGGATTCGTTCCAATAATTTGTACAAAGAATTAAATGATGATAAATTATCAAGATATGTTCGTGAAAACGCATCCGGTAGAATTATTCTTATTGATTTAATGTATATAAACAATAAAGAAAAATATAGAGCACTCGAGAAAATACTTATTACAGAATCTTTAGCCTATGCATTATCTAGAGACTATGAATATGCAATTTTTAAACCAATACTGCAAGAATTATATGGTCCTTCTTTAACTGAACTTCTATATTTACAGGGTTTTAAGAAAGTCGAAACCACTGACCCTAGTTTAACAGCCTTAGTGGTAGATATGAATAATCCTTGCATATTAAATTTAGATATGGAAAATATTCTTAAAGAACCTTTTAGAAGTAGTCCAAGAGTAAATCAAGTTATTTGCGAAACAAGAAAACTTTTGCAAAAGGCACTTACTAATTTATACCCTGGTGAATTAGTATTATCCTTCGATAGTGATGTGCTTCATCAAAAAATGATAAAAAAGGTTTGCAGTGAAAATAAAGTTCCAATTAAAATAAGTCACACAAAGCAGAAGGGCGATGCTATGTGTGTACCTTTTGGCGATATGCTTGATAGATATGTAGTTCCAAATACAGTTACTAAATCATTGCATACTGAAAAATTTTTCACCCCTGATGTTAAGGAATTTAGTATTGGAGAAGTCCCTTATTACTTAAGTCTTGAGCATCAAATTAAAATGATAAAATCCTTTAATAGACCTGTAATACTTGTTGATAATATACTTAACAAAGGTTATAGAATAAAAGCTTTAGACCCTCTCCTTCGAAAAGAGTCGGTAAATGTAAAAAAAATTATTGTTGGTATCCTATCAGGGCGCGGAAAGGACCTCATGGATAAGCAGAAAAGGGAAGTTGATAGTGCTTATTTTTTACCAAAACTTAAAAACTGGTTTAATGAAAATACACTATATCCCTTCATCGGTGGAGATTCGCTTTGGAGAGGCTTTTATCCAAAAAGAAACTTGATTCCGTCCATTAATTTAATTCTTCCTTATACTTACCCAGTTTTTGTAAAGAACACTTCACAGAGGAATATTTACGAATTATCTAGGGTGTGTATTGAAAATTCTATAGCGCTTTTAAAAGTTTTAGAAAATGAGTACCATATTTTATATACGCGTAACTTAACATTAGCTTCCCTAGGTGAAGTATTTACTCTTCCGCGTTGTCCTGATATTGGGTGCGATATGCACTATGACTTAAATATATCCCCCTCCCACTACCTAGAAAATGATTTACAACGATTGCATAGACTAGATAATATGTTATAAAAGAAGAATTTTAAATTTAAAATAATTAGAAGGAAGTGCTTTAGAATGTTTTACTATATGTGCAATGAAAAACTATTAATATCTAAAGAAGAATATAGTAATATGAGTGTTATATCTGAAATCCAAGCAGAAAAATATACAGGTATGATTTTTGCTCTGAGTAGCCTTAGTCCGAAATATTCACGTAGAAGTTTTTCTGTTTCCAATGAAAATTTTCTCTTCCTAAAGGAGGAAAACTTAAATTTACTTGTAAATCCTAAAGTGTCCATTGCATGCGTACCTCAGTGGATAAAACTTGCTATTAAAAATAATAGAGTTACATCACTAAACACACAATATCCTAACTGGCAGGAAGTTTTAACTTATAATCAGCCTACTAAATGGAGAATACAT
>JBLHPD010000148.1:0-12360 GCA_047624165.1 Clostridium sp.
TCGAAGATGATAACTAATAGATTAAAATAGAAAATGCGCTAAGGTAAGGTGAAATATATGTTTATTGATAAAGCTAAGATTTTTGTTAAATCAGGGAACGGTGGAAATGGAGCTGTTTCATTTAGAAGAGAAAAATATATACCTCTGGGTGGACCAGATGGTGGAGACGGTGGAGACGGTGGAGACGTAATATTAGAAGTAGATGTTAATATGACTACACTACTCGATTTTTCTTATGCAAGAAAATTCGTAGCACCTGCTGGCATAGCAGGTTCGGGTTCTAAATGCTACGGAAAATCTGGAGAAAATCTACGTGTTAAAGTTCCAATGGGTACAATTGTAAGAGATGTGGAAACAGGCAAAATAATGTGTGATTTATCTCATGTTGGCCAAACTTATGTAATTTGCAGCGCTGGTAAAGGTGGAAAAGGTAATGTTAAGTTTTGTACACCTACAAGGCAAGCACCAACTTTTGCTGAACCAGGAATGCCTGGAGAAGAGCGCTGGATTACTCTTGAACTTAAGCTTTTAGCGGATGTTGGACTTCTAGGATTTCCTAATGTAGGTAAGTCAACATTGCTTTCAGTAGTATCAAGAGCAACTCCTAAAATAGCTAATTATCACTTTACGACTTTAAAACCAAGTTTAGGAGTAGTAAGTGTGAAAGGTATACAGAGCTTTGTTATGGCTGATATACCAGGAATAATTGAAGGAGCTGCTGAAGGAGTAGGTCTTGGAATAGATTTCTTAAGACATATTGAAAGAACTAGAATGCTTATTCACGTGGTTGATATTTCAGGAATTGAAGGTAGAGATCCTGTAGATGACTTTATAAAGATAAATGCAGAACTTAAGAAATACGATATTAAATTATGGGATAGACCGCAAATAGTAGCGGCCAATAAAAGTGACATGCTATTTGATGAGGAAATATTTGAAAACTTTAAGAAAAAATTAAATGAAATGGGATATGATAATAGTAAAATATTTAAAATATCAGCAGCTACAAATCAGGGCGTAGAAGCTTTGATGAAAGAAGCTGCTAGAATGTTAACTACTATTCCAGTTACAGATCTCATAATAGCTGAAGAAGACAAATTTATAGTTGAAGCAAAGAGATTTACGTATGT
The DNA here is from genome assembly GCA_047624165.1 of Clostridium sp. Lineage (GTDB taxonomy): Bacteria > Bacillota > Clostridia > Clostridiales > Clostridiaceae > Clostridium_AD. The sequence continues at coordinate 1,131 of JBLHPD010000148.1, forward strand.
TATTAATGTAGATGATGAAGGAACTTTTGTTATTGAAGGAAGCTTTGTTGATAGGTTGCTCAGTGCAGTTAATGTAAATGATCCGGATTCTCTTAAATATTTCCACAAAGTATTAAAGAATAAGGGAGTATTTAATGCATTAGTTGAAAAAGGTATTCAAGATGGCGATTTAGTAAGACTACAAAACTTTGAATTTGAGTTTTTATTATAAAAGATAATCAATAATGATTGTTATCTTATAAGAATGTATACTTTACGGGGATAAAGTTCATTTTAATAAAATACTTATTCGTGAAAAGTATAAACTGCCGTGGAATTTACGTTATTGATATGAAAAAATATGACCGCGTGCAGTATAACTAGGAGGATATTATGATTACAAGCAAGCAAAGAAGTTATTTAAGAACTATTGCAAATCCATTACAGCCTATATTTCAGCTTGGGAAAGCTGGAATAGAGGAAAACTTTTTAAAGCAGGTAGCGGATGCACTAGAATCTAGAGAGATTATCAAAATTAAAGTTTTAAATAATAGTGGATTAACGGCTAGAGAAGCTTCTGATATAATATGTGAAGCAGTACGAGCAGAGGGAGTTCAAACTATTGGTAGTAAATGTGTGTTGTACAAAAAATCAATAAATAAGCCTAGAATTGAATTACCTTAAAAGCATGTAACTTTACATGCTTTTTCCTCTATTGAAAATCATAGCGTGTGCTATTATTTTCCAAATTGTATTAAAAGACCCCTATGAATATGATATTTTATTTCAGATGCCTTATTACAATATAAAGAGGGTGTTACATTGAAAAAAGCCATTTTCGGAGGAACCTTTGACCCAATTCACATAGGTCATGTTCATATTGCTTATGAAGCACTATACAATTTACATTTGGATAAGATTTTATTCATGCCAGCCGGAAATCCACCGCATAAAATTAATAAAAAAATCACAGATTCTCAAATTAGATATGATTTGGTTAAAAGAGCGATAGAAAACGAAACCCATTTTGAAATAAGTGATTATGAAATAAATAAAAAGGAAAATAGCTATACCTATGAAACTGTTGAACTTTTTAGTAAATTGAAACGTAATATCGAGTGGTATTTCTTAATTGGGGTTGATAGTTTAATGGACTTAGACAATTGGAAAAATGTAGATAGGATACTGGCTAGCAGTAAGCTTGTAATTTATAATAGGGCAGGATTTACAATTGGAGAAGTGTTAAAGCAGAAGCATCATATAGAAGAAAAGTACAATAAGGAATTAATTTTTCTTGATATGCCAATTATAGATATATCTTCAACTAATATTAGAAATAGTATAAAAGAGGGGAGAAATATTAATTATTTTCTTCCCAGTGGTGTAGAGGGAATTATTGATAAGCTTCATCTATATAAATAGGAACTTGATCGATTATTAATTGTTTTTTATGCAATAGTAATACTAGGAGGATTTGAATGTGGAATGAGAAAGAAATGCTTGATTATTTACATGAAAATTTAAAAGAGAGCAGGCTAAGACATAGCTTAAGCGTTAGTGAAACTTCAGTGAACCTGGCAACTATTTATGGAGAAAATATAGAGAAAGCAAAAATCGCAGGATTAGTACATGACTGTGTTAAAAATATGACGGACGAGCAGCTTATAAAAGTCGCTATGGAACATGAAGTACAGATAGACGAAATATACACACATAATCCATCGATTTTGCACGGACTCGTGGGGAGTATAATAGCTAGGTCGATAATGGGGATTTACGACGAGGATATTCTAAATGCTATTAGATATCATACTACTGGTAGGAAAAACATGAGCAATTTAGAAAAGATAATTTATATTGCAGATTACATTGAGCCATTAAGAAAATTTAGAGGCGTAGAGGAATTAAGAAGTTTAAGTAAGGTGAATTTAGATGCAGCGATAATACAGTCTCTTGAAAACACTATAAAATATGTTATAAGTCAAAAGGGATTATTACACATAGATACAATTGACGCAAGAAATTATTTATTGTGTAAACAAAGTGGGGGAAAGTATGAAAAACCAGAAAAAACAAAAAAAGATAGTTAATGTTAAAAGGTTTACAATTGTTACTATTACTTTTGTAATGATAGTTTGTGCATTAATTTTTGCGTATTTTTATTTCTACTTATCTAATCTTAATAATGATGCGGTAGATTTATCTAAAAAAGATATAACTTCGAAACTAAACAAAGAAGAACTTGAAAAAATAAGCAATGATGGAGGATCTTGTAATATACTTGTTATGGGTGTAGATATAGGTACTCCTGGTGCTACTAATGATGATGATCCTAAGAGGACAGATACAATGATTTTAGCACATTATAATGCACAAGATAAAAAAGTTAGTTTGGTTTCTATTCCGAGAGATACTTTAATTAAGATTAATGGAAGAAATCAAAAGATAAATGCTGCTCATGCTATTGATGGTGTAATTGGGGCAGTTAGTGCTGTCGAAGAGCTATTAGGTATTGAAATTGACTACTATGGCAAAATTGACTATGAAGGATTTAGACAAGTGATCGATGCTATTGGTGGCATTGATATGGATATAACAAGGACAATGAATTATGATGATCCGACCCAGGATTTAAGTATTCATTTTAAAAAGGGTACAACAGTCCATTTAGATGGTAAGAAAGCCGAAGAATTTTTTAGGTGGAGAAAGAATAATGATGGTAGTGGTTTAGCAGATGGTGATTTAGGTAGAATACAAAATCAACAAATGTTTATTGGTAAAGTTATGGAAAAAGTAAAAAGTCCTAGTATAGTAATTAAGATGCCAAGTATTTTATCAGCAATTCAAAGTTATGTAGAAACTAATATGGATGCAAATGGTATACTTAAGTATGGATACATATTTGCCACCATAGATAAGGATAAGATTTCTATGGATACCATTAAAGGTGAGGTAAGATATATAAATAATTTATCATATCTAGTATACGATGACGCTTTAAATGAGCAAGTTATTTCAAAATTAAATGATAGTAAATTACAGAATATTGATAAGTCAAAGTTTAAAATTAAGATAATTAATGGCACTAAAAAATCAGGTTTAGCTAGTGATTTTTCAAAATATCTTTCAGAAAAAGGTTATAATAAATCGTTAACAGAAAATGGGGAACCTAATAGTAAAACTAAGATTATAGTATACAATAGCAGTGAAGATATAAAGGCTGATCTAATAAAAGATTTTAAAATAGACAACATTGAGTTTTTATCGTCAACTGAGGAGAACTTTGATATAATAGTGTTGTTAGGTGAAGACCATGAATACATGTATTAATATTGAAGGAATATAAAACAATGAGGAGGAGAAAAAAATGGAAAAACATATTATAAGTACAGTTAATGCACCAGCAGCTCTTGGACCATATTCTCAAGCAGTAAAAGTGGGCGATCTATTATATACTTCAGGACAACTCGCAATAAATGCTGCTACTGGGGAATTTGTAAATGATGATATAAGAAAAGCTACAGCACAATCTTTAGATAATGTAAAAGCTATATTAGAAGAGGCGGGTACTACATTAGATAAAGTAGTAAAAACACTAGTATTTTTAAAGGATATGAACGATTTTGCTGCTATGAATGAAGTATATTCCCAATATTTTGGCACAAATCCACCAGCTAGATCTTGTATTCAGGCAGGAAAACTTCCCAAGGATGCGTTAGTAGAAATAGAAGTAATAGCGATTGTCTAATAAAACAGTGCTCGCTGATAAATCAGTGCTCACTAATAAAACAGTGCCAGATAATTTATTAACTTATGTTGTCAGGGAAAATATCAATAACGTAAAATTAAGAGATTATTTTAAGTATGCAGAGAAATTATCTGGTAGATTTTTAAAAAGCACAGGACTTACTGGGAAAATAAGTGTAAATGGTAAAGTGGTCAAGTTAAATCATAGAATAAGTTCAAAGGACATTGTAGAAATTGATATGGAAAAGGACGAGCATCAAAACATTGAACCAGAGAAGATGGATTTAGATGTAGTATATGATGATGTAGACCTTATTGTTATAAATAAGAGCCCAGGTATTGTGGTTCACCCGACTCGTGGGTATCCCTTTGGAACTCTTGCCAATGGAGTTTTATACTATTTCAAAGAAAGAGATGAAAAATGCATTGTTAGACTTGTTAGTAGACTTGATAGAGATACTTCAGGACTTATAATAATTGCAAAAAATCAATTTTCACATATGGCATTAGCTAGAGATATGCATAGCAATGAATCACAGGTCAGAGACATGCAGGAAAGTGATATGCATAGCAAAACCTTCGAGAAAAGTTATATGGCTGTTGTACATGGCAATATGGAAAATAAGACAGGTACTATTGATTTGCCTATTGGAAACCGCGATAAAGAAAGTGCTAAGAGAGAAGTTTGGGATGAAGGACAAAGAAGTATAACTCATTATGAAGTTATTGATTCTTTCAAAAATGGTGATTTGGTAAAATTAACTTTGGAAACTGGAAGAACACATCAAATTCGTGTTCATTTAAGTCATCTTGGTCATCCACTTTATGGGGATAGCCTTTACGGGACTTGTGAGTGTGATTATATTGATAGGCAGGCACTTCATGCTTATAAATTAATTATTCCACATCCACGAACTGGTGAAGAACTTATACTTGAGTCAAAGCTTCCAGAGGATATAGTGAATCTAATAAGTAAACTAAAAGCTGAAGGTGACATATAAAAAAGCATCAGTTGCAAACTAATAATAGTTTACAACTGATGTCTTTTTATATGTTATTTTTATATTATCTACGTTTTTTATTATTTAAATTCTCTATGAAATTCTTCAATTTGTTTTTTTTTCTTCGTCGCAACTTTCTTACTCTCATAAAAATTAAGAACAGTGCTATGGTAATTGCAAGATATTTTATTATGTTAATTAAGAGTGTAGAACTTTTGAAGGCCTTTAAATTATTACGTAGAGATGATGTTATTTTAGATTTTTTAGCGTAATCCTTCCCACTAGATAAATCTAAAGTGTAGGAATCTTCACCAAAAGCAATAGTAGCTTTACTTATTAATTCACCTTTCTTAATTGACGTCGTGTCCATTTCATTTTGCTCAGTTTTAATAGTTGGGGTTAAAGTTGAATCTTTAGATTTAACAATATAAAAATCTTGTGATGCAAGAAGAGGAAGCACAGTACCATCATCTAAAGTTAAATTTGATACTACATCATCCTTAGTAAAATATTTAGAGAGTTCAAAATTATCGAATCCATAATCAAGTAGTTTTCTACTGTCCGCAAAAAAAGTTTTTACAGAGTCATGTACAAGAGCTACTATAAGTTTTTGACCGTTTCTAGTAGCCACGGCAATAAAAGAATGTTTTGATTGAATAGTATAGCCTGTCTTTCCGCCTACACAATCAGGATAATAGTATGGGTCGCCTTTTTGTATTAACCTATTACCATTCCAAAGAGGACGTTTCGCCGTAGATTTATTTGTTGGTGCCATTATATATGAAGAAGTTGTAGCTATCTCTTTGTATTCATCATGCTTAGTAAGCTCCATCATAATCAAAGACAAATCGTAGGCTGAGGTTTTATGATTAACATCATATAGTCCATTTGGATTAACAAAGTGTGTATTTTCGCAGCCGAGTGTCTTTGCTTTTTCATTCATAAGCTTTGAAAATTCTTCTATAGAGCCGCTTATATGTTCGGCCAGAGCTACAGCACAGTCATTAGCAGAAGCTAATATTAATCCATATAACAATTCTTTCACAGAAATTTTTTCCCCTTCAAAGAGATATATTTTTGAACCATCAGCTATCTCTGCATTTTTACTTACTGTTACCACATCGTTTAAATTACATTTTTCGAGAACTAGAAGTATAGTCATTATCTTAGTGGTGGAAGCTGGAGGGTATGCAGAATCCTTATTTTTCTCATATAGTATTTTGCCAGTAGTTGCATCTATTAAAACCACACTATCTGCGGACGCCACTGGTGGCGAGGATGCCACTGGTGGAGTTACTAGTGCTTTAACGGCTGGCGTCATATTAAAAAGTAAAAAAAATGATGTGAGTATTATTGTGATTAACCTTTTCATAGGATACCTCCAAGTTTTTCAATATTTATAGTATATCAAAAAAATCCTTTCTTAGCGATAGTATTTAAAGAAAGTTGTCAATAATTCAATATAGGAAGGCAAATTGTAATAATGTTTTGTGCTAGTAGAGATTAACGAGATTTTGAAAAAGGGACATTCAAGTAAATAACAAGTCAGTATACTAGTCTATTTCGCGATATACTTCGTTGGCAGAATCTGCTGATAGTATAACTATCAACAGAACCTGCCTCCTAGTCTTTCGCGAAATATCCGTCGCATCTTTGACTTGTTATTTATTTCATGCCCCTAACAGGGAGGAATTATGAAAAACAAAGAAAAAATAATCGGTTCAATAGTTATCCTGTGCATAAGCATTGTCTTTATAATTGGTGGCTACGCGTTGTCAAGACCAAAAGAAAATGTAAATGTTGCTGATTACACGGATATATTTATAGAAGCTGATAAAACTTCAGGAGTGAAAGATGCACAGGGGGTTAGTGCCGCAGGATCAAATATAGAGGTTCAATTAAATAAAATAGAAGAGATTAATATTAAAGTTGATATAAAGGGTGCTGTAAAACATCCTGGTGTTTATGAAATAAAAAATGAAAGTAGAGTAATGGATCTTATAAAACTAGCAGGGGGTGGTACATCAGACGCAGAACTTGATGCGACAAATCTCTCAGCTAAACTTAAGGATGAAGACTGTATCGTAATTTGCAAAAAGGGTGAGGTAAACAACACACAAAACTTGCAGAGTAGTATTAGCAATTCGGAGGTTTCAAGCTCTAATAGCAATGGAGAGGACGCTATTATTAACATAAACACTGCAAGCAGAGAGGAATTAAAAACCCTTACTGGAATAGGAGATGCCAAAGCCGATGTTATAATCGAGTATAGGGAGCAAAATGGAGGGTTTAAATCAGTAGAAGAACTAACAAAAGTAGGTGGGATTGGAGAAAAGACTTTAAGTAAATTTATAGATAAGATAGACATAAAGTAACTATTGGTATAAAATTATAATTATGATTTAGTAGGAGTAATAATAACTACTGATTGCAAAAAAATACTAGAGTATGAGGAGGTTTAAGATGGAAAAGAGACTTACAGAGCTATCAAAAACCTCTGGCTGAGCTGCGAAAATAGGGCCGGAGGCCTTATCGAAGATATTAGAAAAATTACCTAAAATGGAAAGCGAAAATTTAATTGTTGGAATTGAAACCTCTGATGATGCAGCAGTATATAGGTTAAGCGATGAAATTGCAGTGATTCAAACCTTAGACTTTTTTACACCTGTGGTAGATGACCCTTACACATTTGGGCAAATAGCAGCAGCCAATTCATTAAGTGACGTGTATGCTATGGGGGGGAAACCTACAGTGGCTTTAAATATAGTGTGTTTTCCTAATTGTTTAAACATAGATATACTTGGAGAAATTTTAAGAGGTGGAGCAGATAAAGTAATAGAAGCTGGAGCAATAGTAATGGGAGGTCATTCAGTGCAGGATGATGAGCCTAAATACGGTCTATCAGTGATGGGAATAGTACACCCAGATAAGGTGCTGAAAAATTATGGCTGCAAAGTAGGAGAAGTGTTAATTTTAACAAAGCCCTTGGGTACTGGTATAATTAATACAGCAATAAAAGCAGAACTAGCTTCAAAAGAGGCTTATGACGCTTCCGTTAAGGTTATGTGTACTTTAAATAAATATGCTGGAGAAATCATTATAGAGCATGATATAAGTGCTTGTACGGATATAACAGGCTTTGGTATTATGGGGCACTGCTATGAAATGGCTAGTGGGTCAAATATAAGCTTAAAATTATTTAAAGAAAAGATACCATACATTAAAGAGGCTAAAGAGTATGCAAAGATAGGACTTGTTCCTGCAGGTAGCTATAACAATAAAGCATACTTAGAAGGAAAATATGAACTTAGAAGCATTCCGGAATGGTTAGAAGATATATTATTTGATCCTCAAACTTCGGGTGGTCTTTTAGTATCTTGCACACCTTTAGAAGCCGAAAAACTTATGAGTAGGCTAAATAAGTTAGAATTAAAATCAGTGATTATTGGAGAAGTGATCCCTTTGCAAGATAAGTATATAATAGTGGAGTAATTAAATTTATTTATGAAATAGTACCCAAGGTGATTACCAGCACGTAAGTGATGAATAACTGCAGTAAGTGATACTTTAAACTAAGTAAATAAATACGGGGAGATAACCATGAATAGAGAATTATTAAGAAGTTTACCTAAGATAGATGAACTACTTCAAGAAGAAACAATAGAAAATGAGTTAGAAAATAGTATGAGAGTACTTGTATTAGATTCTTTAAGAGAAACTATAGAATCATATAGAAAAGCAATCCTTAATGATGAAATAGAATCATTAACAAAAGAAGAGATAATAATTGATTCTATTAAACTATTAAATAAAAAGAATAGTATGAACCTTAGAAAAGTTATAAATGCTACGGGAACCGTTGTTCATACAAATCTAGGAAGATCTCTTTTATCAAAAGATGCAATAGACGCGGTAATTAATGTTGCACAGAATTACAACAATCTTGAATATGTTATAGAGAGTGGCATGCGAGGATCGAGATATTCACATATAGAGGATATTGTAATGAAAATAACTGGAGCAGAGGCTGCTATGGTGGTAAATAACAACGCAGCGGCAGTAATGCTTGTGTTAGATACATTATGCAAGGGAAAGGAAGCAATAGTTTCCAGAGGTCAATTGGTAGAAATTGGAGGGTCATTTAGAGTTCCTGAAGTTATGAAATTTAGTGGAGCTAAGCTAGTAGAAGTAGGTACAACTAATAGAACTCATTTATATGATTATGAAGATAATATTAGTGGAAATACAGGAGTGTTTCTAAAAGTACACACTTCTAATTTTAAAATTATGGGATTTACGCAGGAAGTAGCTATAGAAGATTTAGTAAAGCTCGGATCCGAAAAAGATATACCAGTAGTTGAAGACATAGGAAGTGGAGTGTTAATAGATTACTCTAAATATGGGTTTGTATATGAACCAACAGTTCAAGAAAGCATAAAAAAGGGTATAGATGTAGTAACTTTTAGCGGAGACAAGATGTTAGGTGGTCCTCAAGCTGGAATTATAGCAGGTAAAAAGAAGTATATTGATAGAATGAAGAAAAACCAATTAACAAGGGCACTCCGAATAGATAAAATGACTTTGGCAGCTTTAGAAGGTACACTGAAGCATTATCTAGAAGAAGCAGAGGCTATTAAAAACATACCAACTTTAAACATGCTTTTATGTAGCAAACTTGAGCTTAAGAAAAGAGCTCAGAAACTGAAAAGAAAGCTTCAAAATAGAACAGATAAATTCACTTTCACTATAGATAATGACTATTCAATGGTGGGTGGAGGTTCAATGCCTACAGAGAAAATAGAAACTTATGTAATAAAAATAAAAAGTGAAAGCTTTACGACGATGCAAATAGAAGAGAAATTAAGAAAGAATGAAGTAGCCATAATTGCAAGAATTAGTAATAATGAAGTGATAATGGACCTAAGAACTTTATTTGAAAAGGATTATGGAATTATTGCAGAAGCTTTTAAAAATATGTAAAAAATAATTGAGGAAAGGTTGTTGCTTATATGAAACACATTATTATAGGAACAGCAGGGCATATAGACCATGGAAAGACAACATTAATTAAAACACTAACGGGTAGAGAGACGGATACTTTAAAAGAGGAAAAGGATAGAGGTATTTCTATAAATTTAGGATTTACCTATTTCGATTTACCATCTGGCAGAAGAGCTGGGATTATAGATGTTCCAGGTCATGAGAAATTTATTAAGAACATGTTAGCAGGGATAAGCAGTATAGACGTGGTTCTACTAGTTATAGCAGCAGATGAAGGTATTATGCCTCAAACTAGAGAACATTTTGAAATATTACAGTTGCTAAATGTTAAAAAAGGAATAATAGTGCTTACAAAGGCAGATCTCGTGGATGATGAATGGATTGAAATGATTAAAGGTGAGTTGCTTAATGAGTTTAAAGGCACATTTTTAGAAGCTGCACCTATTCATGCAGTATCCTCAAAAACTAAAATGGGATTTGTTGGACTTGTACGAGATATAGATAAAATGACAGAAGAAGTTTCCGCTAAAGATACCGAAGGTCATTTTAGGTTACCTGTGGATAGGGCATTTTCTGTAAGTGGGTTTGGCACTGTGGTAACTGGAACAATAATAAGTGGAAGAGTAAAAGTGGGGGATACTGTAGAAATATATCCGTCTAAAGCTGTCACAAAGGTTAGAGGAATTCATATTCATGATAAACAGTCGGAGTTTGGAGAAGCAGGTCAAAGATGTGCTATAAATCTAGCTAATTTAAAACTGAGTGAAATTGGTAGAGGAGATGTAGTGTCAACCGTAAATATAATGGAGCCTTCTTTTTCAATAGATTGTTCGCTTTACTATCTAAAAAGTGCAGAAAAACCATTAGTTAATAGGCAGAGGGTTAGATTATATCATGGAACGGATGAAATCCTGTGTAGAGTAGTTATACTAGGCAGAGAAGAAATAGCGCCAGGAGAAAGAGCATATGTACAATTAAGACTTGAAAAGCCAATAAATGCCCAAAGAAATGATAGATATGTTATTAGAAGCTACTCCCCAATGAGAACTATAGCTGGTGGTATTGTCATTGAACCTTCCGCCCAAAAGGCTAAGAGGTTTGATGAAAAATACATTGAAGAGCTTAAGGTTAAAGAAAGTGGAAAAACAGAAGATATTTTAGGGAATGTAGTTGATAAGTTAAGCGGAGATTACCCAAATACTATTGTGATTTTAAAAGCACTGGGTAAAAATGAAGAAGGCATAGAAGAAAAATTACAATTAATGGTCGATGACAATATAATAATCAAACTAACAGCTTTAGATAAGACGATTTACATACATAAGAATTTTTTAAAGCAGAAGGTAGAGGGAATAGAGCAAATTTTAATAAAGTATCATAATGAAAATTCTCTTAAGGCTGGTATGCCAAAAGAGGAAATAAAGAATAAAATTTTCGGAAAAAATATAAAACAAAAAACCTATGATGAAATATTGATGCTGATGGAAAATAGAAATGTTATA
>JBLHPD010000149.1:0-12252 GCA_047624165.1 Clostridium sp.
GCTGCCATTCGGCAGGCTTAGGGGAAAGGTATATAGTGGTAAGAGGAGAATTACTAGGAGAAAGATTATGCTTAGAATTCAGCTATGGTTATAAGCTGCCATTTGGCAGACTTACGGGGAGTTTATATGAGCAAAGGTGAAATTACTAGATGGAATTTCAATGTTTCTGCGCTTCTTATTGCAAGTCACTGCGGAGAAAGATTATGCTTAGTATTCAGAGGGGTTAAGCTGCCATTCGGCAGGCTTAGGGGAAAGGTATAGTCGCAAAAAAGAGAAATTTTATTTTATATCTATGTACCAGCTTTTATCATATGCTCTGTGAACAGGAACTTCTAAAAAATTTTCAACATCTTTTCCTTCACCTATATATTGGACTTTAACATAAGCATGATCTCTTGATTTATGATCATCAGGTTGAGTTATTTCAAAATCAGATAATTCAATACCTGAATATTGCATTTTTTCTACAGTTTTCGCAAAGTGTAGTTTAGTTTCTTCTATTACCTGATCAACTGTCAGGCCTTTCTTTTTTGCGTAGCTCTCAATGTCTTGTGCTGAGTTGCATTTTAAAAATAAATCAATATCATTGTTAATCATAGCTTTATATGCATTTGTTACAACGCTTTTGGGTGTGTTTTTAAATAAATTTCCTATTACTGAACTTAATCCGGATTTTTTATGTACCTGTTCTTCATTTTTAACAAATACTGAATTATCTTGGTATTGTGTATATTGAGCATCGGGATCAATTTCTGGCGATGGAGTCCAAGTGGATTCTATTACTGGTAAAAATTGCTGAGTACCTTGGGTGATTTCTTGCTGGTTATTATCTTGCTGGTCATTATCTTTTATGGAAGGCTTATTAATATCTTGCATTGTTATAAATATAAGTGAACCAACTATTAATAAAATGAATAATGGCATGGCTTTTTTCATGATTATTCCTCCAATAACTATTATTGAATCAGCTCCTGTGAAGCTGTTAATTTTCATACAAATTATAACATGTATAGAATTATATATCTATATATATAAAATCTATGTGATTCTATTTAGGATAATCTGAGAGCTTGGTGTAGATAACATTTATTATAGTGCAACTATATTGCCAGAGTAGACGTTATATAAATAGTTGATAAAAAATATTTAGATTAAGTTTATAAATTATGGGGGGGAAGATGTATGAATAAGAAAATTATAGGTTCAGTTTTTGCTGCTTTATTGATAGCAGGATCAACATTTTTGACAGCAGTTGCGGCAATGCCTTATGGTACTGTTGTGATGGGTGATAAGGCTTTTGATTTGGGGTATGCTAATGATTTAGCTAATGTTAATGAAATTAGTAGTGCAATAGTTGCAGGTGGAGGAGTTTACGTTAAAGATTTTTCGGGAAATTGGATAGATAATACTACTGGAAATATTGTGGATGATGGTGTTATACCAGCTGCAGTTTATAAGAATGGAGATAGTGATGAAATTAAGTATAAAGCTGCAGATGGCGATGAAATTGCAGATGCAGATGTTGATGTAGAGGATACATTTTCCTTAGGGGAGACAGCTATTATTAACGATAGTATTTATGGGAAATATGAATTGACAGTATATAAAGTTGAGGCTGATCGCGCAAGATATGAATTCTCAGATATAAAGCCGGCAGAGGTTTATAAAGTTACATATACTTATAAATTATTAGCTAAGGCACCTTTAACGGATGGACTTGGGATTTATGGGTTTGATTCTGCTTTTGATGATACGGGTAAATCAGCTCAGGATTATCCGAATTCACAAGTATATTACCCAGAGGAACTTAAAATCGTTGGAACTTATTGCACTGCTGAAACCTTTATAGCAGTAACAAATGCTACAGATAAATTAACTTTGACACGGGACTTTTATACAAGTAATGGTACTGAGTTTGTAACATTCAATGTACCAACTAAAAAAAATAATGTAATAAATCCACCAATTGGAACGCCAGCGGGTGTGATATTACCTTCAGAAACTTATGGACTCGGAAAGACGGTTAATATAGTGGACAGTCTTTTTGGCACTTATGACTTTACAATAAATAAGGTTGAAGCTGTACAGGAAAGAAATGAATTCTCAGATATAAAGCCAGCAGAAGTTTATAAAGTTACATATACTTATAAACTATTAGCTAATGCTACTTCAACGGTTGGACTTGGAATTTATGGATTTGACTCTACTTTTGATAATATGGGTAGAGCGGGACAAGAATATCCAAATTCACAAGCATATTACCCGGAAGAATTAAAAATTATTGGAACTTACTGTACAGCCGAAACCTTTATAGCGGTAATGAATCCAACGGATAAGTTAATTTTAACACGCGATTTTTATACTGGTACTGGTACTGATTTTGTAACATTTGTTATACCTACTAAATAATAGTGACAATGTAATCTATTTTTGTTAAGCAATGCAAATTATATTCTTTCATAATTTATTCATAAAAATATTTAAAAAAGTGCAACTATATTGCACAGAGAAGCGTTATATAAGTATAAAACATGAACAGCTATGTATCTTAGTAGCTGTTTTATAATGATGTTAAAAAGAAATTAAAGCTAAAATTAATATTTGATTATGGATAATTTATAAAAAACATAAAAAATATAAAATATATAAAGAATCAAACCCAAATAAATGGAGGTAGAAATGTATGAATAAGAAAATTACAAGTTCAGTTCTTGCTACTTTAATGATAGCTGGTTCAACATCTTTCACGGCGATGGCTGCAATGTCTAGTGGTACGGTTGTAATAGGGAGTAATGCTTTTGACTTAGCTTATGCTAATGACACAGCAAATATTGCTGAAATCACTAATGCAATAGTTGCTGGTGGAGCAGTTTATGTTAAAGATTTTCAAGGGAATTGGCTTGATAATGAAACTGGTTTAACCGTAGAGTCAAGCATTATACCAGCTGTAGTTTATAAGAATGCTGAAAAAGAAATTAAATTTGATGCTGGAGATGAAGATGCATCAGGAGCTCATGATCCGTCATATCTAGCAACATTTACTAATACAACAATTGGAATCACCAATACATCTAAGGTTGTTTATTTAAAAGCATTAGACCAATATGGACAAGCTTATAATATAGAAACAGATTCTTCATATAGAGTAACAGCAACAGTAAACGGAATGCCTTTAACAACAGAAGTAACCCTGGAAACAGTTAATAATATGGCGAAAATAACACTGGCAAAAGAGTTAACTCAAAATGATGCTGTAGTTATTAAAGTAGAAAAGTTCGATAAAGATGCAACAGATACAACAGCTAAATTATTAGCTTCAATAAGCAATTTGTACGTAGTAGGAAAAGATGAAATAGTTGCTCCGAGGTCAATAGCAAGAATAGCTTCATCAGTAGATACTATTTTAGCAGGAGATGCAGCGGTAACTTTAACAGCTGATATACGTGATCAATTTAACAACCCAATGTCAGATGCAGGTAAAGATAAAACATTAGTAAGATGGGTAGTAGAATTAGGTAAGGAATTGATAGATGAGAAAGGCTTACTAGGAAACGATTTACTAAGTGATAATGATACACAATTAAATGAAATAGCATTCAAAGCCATAAAACCTGGTACAATAATTATAAGTGCATACAACATTGCTAATGGTGCTAAGGCTACATATACAGTTCAAGTAGGGGCAACTAAACTTACAGTAGTTAGGTTAACTTCGGAAAAACCTGTTACTAAGTTTAATAATGAAAATATTATATACAATAAAATAGCTCGGAATGATGGTGCGGTGTTAACACCAAATATGATTAAATTCAACGTAACTGCAAAAACAGAGAATACAGTTACAAGTGATATATCAGTCACAGCAGCCCTAAGAGGCGGATATTCTGATAATAATAACGATATAATAATCAGTGCTAAAACATATAAAGCTGGAACATATGAAGTTACTCCATATGTAGGAACGACCTTTGAGGCAGAAGGTACTATAAAATCAGAAAAATTTGACGTAGTAACTACATTAAATCCTACTGCAACGAAGATCGACCCAATAACATTACCAAAACTTAAAGTTGGTATAAAACAAGCATCAAATTTACTGATAAGAAATACTCATAACGAGGTAATAGATGTAATAGGCAATAAGGTTAACATTGAAGTTTATAAAGGTGGAATAGTATCTAATGATATTTTAATAGAAAAATTAGATAAAGATGGAAAATTAGCAACTGCTGAATCAGTTAAATCATTAAGCTTTGATGCTATAGCTGCTGGAAATTATAAAATAAGAGTGAGTGTTAATGGAACAGATGCTACTTATGATATATCTGTTTCATCAGAAGTTACATCCCTTAAGTCTATTGAGCTTGGGGATAACATTATAAATAATAGCATAATAGCAGGTAGTATAGATCCTTTTTATAGAATTTTAAGTGTAAAAGACAACACAGGTGACGAAATAACTCCTGATACTAATGATTGGGTTATTTCAACTAAGAATGGGTCAGACGAAATTGCTAATTTTGCAAGCATTGTTTATTATAAACATGATGCAAAAGGGAATGTGTTAGATGCTACGATGGTTGAGGCTGAAGGAATAGCTATGAGATTCGATCCTATTGCATCAACAGTAAATAATTATACGGTAGACACAACGATAATGGTAGTGGTTGGAAACAAAAAAGTAACAGCATCTGATGTAATTAAAGATACATTAAGCGTAATAGTAAAAGCTAAGAGTGCAGTAAAAACTATATTCCTTGCAGATACAAGTATTACATTAATTCCTGGAGCTATTGTTAAAAAAGAAATAGTTATACGTGACCAATATGCAAAAGTTATAACTGATCCTACAATGGTAACAGCTACGGCAGCAGACCAGTCAAAAGTTAGCACTGTAGTTTCTTATGATGGAGTAGCTGAAAAGATGTATGTAACATACAAAGGCATAAAAACAGGAACTGATACAATAGTTGTGAGTTCTGCTACTGATCCTACTAGAAAATTAAATGTAAATATATATGTTGGGGATAATACTAATATAAGCTCAATAGCATTTGATGAAAATAACTACAAGGTATACAATAATTTATCTGATGAAGATGATCAAGAAGTAGCATTAACTTATAAAGTAAACGGTGGAGCAATAGACGTTCCTGCAAGTGCAATTAGCGTAATTGCAGATTCAAACTTAGTTACGATAACGAAATCTGATTCGGAAATATTTGTTAAAGCAAAATCAAATGATGCGACTACAGGTATTGGAGCAAGTAATGCAGTTATAACAATAAGCATTCTTACTGCTAATGGAAAAACATCTTCAATATATTTAACATTCTCTGATGATGCATCAGTAGTTGATAAATCAACAGTAGTAATAAAAGACACTGTTGATGAAAACAAAGATGTAACAGGAGTACAATTAGTAATTGGTAAAGATGAAAATGGAGATGCTAATTTGGAAACAACAGGGCAGATCATTTTATTAGGTAAAGACCAATACGGAATTGAAAAAGAAGTACAAGCGGTAACGACTTGGGCTTCTGCGAATGAAGAAACAGCTACAGTAAATGAAAGTGGTGTTGTAACTGCAGTAAAAGCTGGTAATACAATTGTAACAGGTTTTTATAAGGGAAATTTATATACTATAGAAGTTAAAGTGCCAGTTCAATAATAAATAAAATAAGCGATGTAAAAGCACAATAGAAGATTACTAAAATAAGGTAAATAAGCCTGAGATGGAGATAAACTCTGTTCCAGGCTATTTTATTTTTGTATGTAGCAATAATTACCAGGAAACGAAACAAAATGAGTTGCAACTATTTGCAAGTTTCATCGTAATTTATAGTGGACAAACAAAATGAATGTTAATTATTTGTTTAAAAATTATATGATATAATAAATTGTAATAAAATACAATTTATATTGTGTTTTATTGTAATATCTATTGTATTTATAACAATAAATGTAGGATTTGAGCCTATTAGGAGGAATTTACTATGACAACCAATGGTAATTTATTAGAAAACGATAATTCAATAGCAAGTAATAATGGAATAGAATCAGAAAAAGAGGCGGTAAACATAGAACTGCATCTTAATGAAAATGATAGAGGGGTTATGTCAGATTTTCAAATGGAATTTTTACGCGAAGAATTAGCGCAACTGCCACCACTCGAAGATGGACAAGTATCTATTAATGGTATATATACTTTTGATATGGGAGAAAAAATTGAGGTTAGCGTTTATTTAAGAAATGGATCATCAAAGCAAATTAATTTTCACAAAGTGCCACTTGTAATTGTAAACAAGAAGGGTGATGTACTTGCAAAGCAAATTATGGACATGAAGGATTTTGGCATACTGCCTCCTTTTTCTGCAAGACCTTATAAAATTTATTTTGATAAGGAAAGCCTGTTTGTTGATACAATTTTAAAGGATGATTGGAAAATACAATTTGAAAAATCTATTAGTACTGTAAATACTGTGAAGGTTGAATTTGAAGGATTTCCCGGAAATGCTCATCGCGAATTAGAAGGTACTTTTACAAAATTCTTAGAAAAATTACCACTAATAAAATCTGGTGATGTTAACATTGAGGTGTTTAAAACACTAAAGGGTATGGATAATTCTATTTCTATAGTTTTCTTAATTCGTAATGGTTGTGACAAAATTGTAAAATTGGAAAGATTACCAATATTAGTTAAAGATGAAAAAGGGGAAGTAGTAGCTAGTGGGATATTTGATATTCAAAATGTAAATGTAAATGCCCATAAAGCTAAAATTTACGATTTTACTATAACAGAAGAGTATATTGTTAATAAGGATTTTGATATAGATAAATGTAAGGTGTATTTTAAAGCCTAGTAAAGGAGCATAAAGTATGAAAATGAATAAAAAAAACATAACTAGAATTATAATTTTATTGGCAGTAATTATATCAATAGTAATTTTAGGCCTTTTTCTTCAAAAGGGTAATGATAATAAGATTAAAGCTAATAACGATAATAAAAGCATAGTAAAAACTGATGAGTTAAATAAGGATGATTCAAAAACTTCTGAAGGAAATGCCTCTGATGTTTCAGCTAAAGCAGCTGAAGCTAAAGCGAGTGCTGATGCTAAAGATGCTAAAGAGCAAGCAGAGGACAAAACTACAAAAGTCGTACCTAGTGAAGAGGGTATTACGGTCTTTGTTAAAGAAGCTAACTTCGGATCTACAGCAGAAATTATTACTGATAGTAGTAAATTTAGTAGTAGTTATAAATATTATCAATTTTTCCTGGGAAATAAGCCAATATCAAAAATTGAGAGCATTACAAAAAGCGAAACAACCATATTCCCAGCTCAAAAGGCAACAAGCGAGGTAATGCTACATTTATTGGATGAAAATAATAAGGTTGCTAAAGAAGTGAAAATAATATTAAATGAGAAAAAGTAAAGCAAATAAATAGGTGTAGCTTATGCTTCGCCAGATGTATATAGGAGTGAATAATATGAAAAAAAATATTAATAAAAAAGTAGTTGGTATAGTTGCAATTATAGTAATCATAGTAGCAATTGCTGGTGTTTTTTACATAAAAAACAAATCTCAGGCTAATGTAGCTAATGCAAAGGCTGCTACTGCAATCGCCACTGTAAGAAAGGCTACTTTTGGATCTGTTGTAAATGTAACTCTAACGGAAGCAGGGAAAAAACAATATATTGGTGCTATAAAATACCGTGTATTTTATGAGGGCAAAGCTATAACACAAGAAATAGAGTTAGGTAAACCTACTACAGCGTTTCCAATTAGAAAGAAAGATGATAAGGTAGTAGTTAAGCTTTCAAAAGCAGATAAGAAAGAGGCATATTCAGTGGATTTAGAACTGCAAGAAGAAAAAAAGTAAAATAAATTTCATGTGTCTAAATAGAAGAGGAGAGATAGTTTTAAAACTATCTCTCCTCTTCTATTTAAATGGTACTAGTTTTTCAAATCTACTCTATGCTAACAACTTCTAAAGGTAGTGAAGCCACGTCAGCTAAATCTCCAGCTGCAAATGCGCTTTCAATACCAGTTGCATTTTTATAAGTTACTTTAGGAAGTAGGCTAGAACTTACAGTTTTAGCACTATCATTATCAACCCAACTACCATCAAAGCCTTTAACATATATTTTACCACCATTAACTACAGCTGAGTTAATCTCATCTTGGTTTTTAATATCATTAGCATAGCCCAAGTCATAAGCTTTTACACCGATAACAACAGTACCGCTTGGCATTGCTGCGTCAGCTGCATAAGTTTTGAACGTAGATATAGTAGAAAATGCTGCTATAACTAGTGCTGCATATATAATTTTTTTTCTTATCATAGGTATATCCTCCTTTCATTAAAAAATTTTATTACATAAACATATTTTTTCGAAATAATATGTTAATATACAAGTTTATCTCATTATATCTTATCATAGTATACTACGATTTAAAAACTAATTTAGTTTCAATTATTTAAAACATATCTTTCCTATTTAAGAAATAAACAACAAATATACTGAGCAATCCAACGATTGCAACCACATACCAAAAGCCTACACCTGCTGCAGTAACACCGAAGGGTATTCCAGTTACGTTCATCCCAAATAGTCCAGAAACCATATTAGGTATAGCCATAACAATAGTAATAGCTGCAAGAAATTTCATTACTATATTAAGATTATTTGATATAACAGATGCATAGGCACCCATAGTGCCACTTAAAATATTACTATATATAGTACACATCTCTATAGCTTGCCTGTTTTCAATAATAACATCCTCTAATACGTCTTTATCATCATCAAACTTTTGAAGAATATCTAGCTTAAGCATTTTTTCTAAGGTGAGTTCGTTTCCCTTTAAGGATGTAGAAAAATACACAAGAGATTTTTCCAGGGCTAATAATTGAAGGAGCTCTTTATTTCTTAAAGATTTATGTAACGTTTTTTCTACTATATAACTTTTCTTATCAATTTGTCTTAGGTATATTAGGTAGTAGTTAGCGATTCTATATAAAATCTGTAACATGAATCTTGAACGTTTATAAGTAAAGAAGGAGCCAATCTTCCCTTCAGCGAAATCTGATAATATTTTACTGTTCTTTAAACATACTGTGATTATAACAGTATCAGTATGGATCATAGCTACAGGATAAGTGTCGTAGGTTAGTGAATTATCATCCATATCGGTAAAGGGAATATCCAGGATAATTAGGGTGCAATCTTCTATGTCAATACGAGAAGTTTCTTCTTCATCTAAAGCAGCCCTTAAAAAATCCATAGGCACAGTAGTGTTTTTTGAAACTAATATTAATTCTTCATCGGATGGGTCTATCAAATTAATCCAACAACCTGGTTCTATATTTTCGAGCTTTGTTAACCGCATATTTTCTGCACTGCTATATATTGAAAGCATTACAACACCTCCTAGTGTAATCACTTTATGCCAAAGTGTAATCACTTTATACTTTATAAAGGGTAAATCTCTTTATATTATAGACTATAAAAGGCAATATACACAACTAATAATTAATTTTCAAAATTTAATTAGGGCATTCAAATAAATAGACTCGTATACTGATTTGATATTTATTTGAATGCCACTTATAGATATTAAACACAGTTGACAATAAAGTCTGAATAATCGATAATAGTATGTAGAAAGCTATACACGATGAACGACGAATAAAAAAAATGGAATAATAACAAAGTGATTAGACTAAGTATATTGTAGAGTATTATTGTGGGAGGAAAATTCATGGACTTATACCCATTATTTACAATTGCTTTAGCACTATCTTTAGATGCTTTTGGAGTAGCTATATGTATAGGCTTAAACAATCAGGCTAGACTTAGAAATAAGATAGGATTTATAATTTCATTTGGATTTTTTCAATTTTTATTTTCATATATAGGGGCTTATGGTGGATTCCTTTTCAATACATATGTAGCCTCAATGCCAACAATAATTGGTGGTATGATTATATCTCTGGTTGGAGTGGTTATGATTAAGGAAGGTATTGAGAATAAAGGGAAGTGTCCACTACTTAAACCTAAGATGTATTTTATTTTAGGTGCATCAGTAAGTATAGATGCAATGGTGGTAGGTTTTACGGTATTAGATGATATAACAAAGGTTATATTATTAAAAAATACATTATTTATTGGTGGAATAACCCTAGTAATGGTGACAATTGCTTTTATAATTTCTAAATATTTAAAAAGAATAGAAGTTATTGGGAAATATGCGGACTATATTGGGGGAATAATTTTAATAATTTTCGGTTTAAAGATGATGTTTTTTTAAACAACGATTTAGCTTCAAAGATGAGAAGCACCTTAGAAAAGAATGATTTAAAAGGAAGGATGATAAACATGTTAGAAAAGTTAAAGGATTTAAATTCATTTAAGGCATTTAAATATTTTAAAGAGATGAACGAGATTCCAAGAGGTTCTGGAAATGAGAAAGCAGTAAGTGATTGGTTAGTGAGCTTTGCTAAAGAACATAATTTGAAGGTTATCCAAGATAGTGCATTAAACGTTATAATTAAAAAGCCTGGTACAAAAGGATATGAGAATGCAAAAGGTATAATACTTCAAGGTCATATGGATATGGTTTGCGAAAAAAACACAGCAACAGTACATGATTTTGAAAAAGATCCTATTGAATTTATTGTAGAAGGTGACGTGTTAAGAGCTAATGGGACTACTTTAGGTGCTGACAATGGTATTGCAGTAGCATTTGGTCTTGCAGTGCTTGCATCAGAAGATATTCCTCACCCACCAATTGAATTATTAGTAACTACTCAGGAAGAAACGGGTATGGGTGGAGCACAAGCACTAGATCCTAAAAATTTAGATGGAAGAATATTAATAAATATAGATTCAGAAGAAGAAGGAAAACTATTAGTAAGTTGCGCCGGTGGAGTACGCGAAAAAATAAAGCTGAAAATAGATTGGGAAGAGGCAGATAACAGTTTTGTAAACTGTGCAATAAAACTAACAGGTTTAAATGGCGGTCACTCTGGAATGGAAATCAACAAAGGAAGAGCAAACGCTATCAAGACAATGGGACGTTTCTTAATGGATTTAAGATCAGTTATAGACTTTAAAATAAATTCTATAAGTGGAGGAGCTAAAAATAACGCAATTCCTCGTGAAGCTGATGCTATTATATTGTTTAGAGAAAATGATAAAGCAATTGTTACGCAGAAAATATCACAGTGGAATTCAACGCTTAAAAATGAATTAAATAATATTGATCCAGATGTTAATTTAGCTATTGAAATTCTAGGGGAGAAAGTAAGTAGAACTTTTTCTGATGATACTGGAACAAAAGCACTTCAAACACTTTTCCTTATTCCTAATGGAGTTAAAAATATGAGTATGGCAATCGAAGGCCTCGTGCAAAGTTCAACAAATATAGGAGTTCTTACTACTGATGATCAAAATGTAATATTTGACTCTGCAATAAGAAGTTCTGTACTGACTTTAAAAAAGGCAATATGTGATGAAACTATAGTACTTGCAGAAATGGTAGGAGCTACTATTGAATTTGAATCTGATTACCCAGAGTGGCAATATAATCCAAACTCTGAGATAAGGGCTATATTTGAAAAAGCATATAAAGACCTATACGGTAAGATGCCTGAAATAGCAGCTATACATGCAGGTCTTGAGTGTGGATTATTTAGTGCTAAATTTGAGGGCAAGATTGATCAAATATCCTTTGGCCCTAATATTTATGATGTACACACACCTAAAGAACACTTAAGTATCGCGTCTACAGATAGAATGTGGAGTTACTTATTAGCAGCATTAAAGGAAATGAAATAATTAAAGTAGATTAATCTACTTTAGTAGATTAAGTTACTGAAACAGTTTTTTCAAAGGCTTCTACTTTTGTAGAAGCCTTTAATTTTTAGTTAATTATTCTAAGCAATACTTGTATTCATGACACGATTGAGGTATATTATAATTGGTATAATTGTTATAATAATTTAGTAAGGTGATGTAAATGAATATAATTTCATATCTAAAAGATAATAATATTAAGATTACTAAAGCAAGAAAAAACATACTAGAAATTATACTTTGTAGTAAAGAGGCTATAAATGCTAATCTCATATATGCTCTACTTAAAAAAGATGACATAAAAATAGATTTGTCTACGGTATATAGAACGTTAGATTTGCTGGCGAGTAAAAATATTTTAAATAAATTTGATTTGGGTAACAATATTTAT
>JBLHPD010000150.1:0-12231 GCA_047624165.1 Clostridium sp.
CTTCAATCTTTATAGCAAGTCCGGTTTGGGTGTTGCTTAAGAAAAGAAATAAAAAAGGAACTAAAAAAGCAATAGCTTAATTAAACTAAAGTTTGTTCAAGCTAAAGCTACAGCTTGGTTCAAATAGTTGAAAATCAAAGGCAGAGGAGTATGATATATTGAGTACTTCTTTGTTTTTTATTTTATTGAATGACATTTCAGAAGGAAAATATTGTGATAATTATAATAATGTGTTTTCTATTAACTTTGAGGAGTTTTATGGTGGATTATCTTAAAAACATGCAAAAGAATAATAATGAATTTATAGATTATAATATGTATAATCCGTTTTTATTAAAAGGAATGGAGGCTGCATTATATAGAATTGTCAAAGCTATAAACATGCGAGAAAAAATTGTTATTTATGGCTTTTATGACGTGGATAGTATTGCGGCAATTTCCTTATTGATGTTAGTTCTGAAGTTTCTAAATGCAGATGTGGAGTATTTTATACCAAGTAAGCGGAGTGAAAGCCGTGATTTAAATGAAAGTGATATTACGAGTTACATAAAGTATTTAGGTCCAGGACTTATAATAACTTTAGGCTGTGGGATGAATTCTCTAAGGGAAATAGAAATGTGTAAATGCATGGGAATTGATGTTATAATCACAGATTTTCATAAACCCACGAGTCACGCACCGAGCACCATTGTTATCAACCCAAAACAGAAGGGTTGCAATTATCCCTTCAAGGGGTTATGTGCATCAGGAATTGCTTTTAAACTAGCGCAAGCAATTTCATCTTACTACAAGATGAAATCCATAAATAAATATATGGATTTGGTAATGATAGGTACTATTTCTACTAAAAATAAATTAGAGAGTGAAAATAAGATAATTGCGAGAGAAGGTATAAAGCAATTAAATTGTACATATAATTATGGGATTTGTGCACTCCTAAAAACTCATAATATCAAGATCATAAATGAAGAGGCAGTATCCAAATTGGCTTTAACCGTAATGCCTACCATTAATCCAGTTGGAAGAATGGATAATGCTAAAATTGTAGTTGAGTTATTTATTACAAATGATAGCAATAGAGCGCTACAGATATCAAAGTACTTAGATAAGGAACTGAAAAATAGTCTCATACTTTAACGACATTTCAGAAGGAAAGTTCACTACTTCTATAAGTTGAGGTCCATACTACAACAAATAGAAAACTTAAATGAGAGTCTAAATCTCCTTCTGAAGTCGTTAATTGCAGCTCCGCAGGAGATGATTTAAGGGCATACGACAGGTAAGTTTTATTGCATAATGTTTCTGTTGCATAAATAACTCATTATAATATATAATATATAGTGTATGTAAAAAACGAAATATAATAAAGGTTCGTGTATTTGTATACTACAATTTTATTTTAGGGGGGATAAACGTGGATTTAAAAAATAGCATTAGAATCATAGAAGATTTTCCGAAAAAGGGTATCAGCTTTAAAGATATAACTACGTTACTACAAGATGGGGATGTACTTAAGTATACTATAGATGCTATGGTAGAATATTTGAAAGATAAAAGTGTTGATGTTATAGTAGGGCCAGAGGCAAGAGGATTCTTGTTTGGTGTACCAGTGGCATATGCTCTTGGAGCAGGATTTGTACCGGTTAGAAAACCAGGTAAGTTACCTTATGACACTATAGAAATTGAGTATGAACTTGAATATGGTAGTGATAAACTTGAAATTCATAAGGATGCAATAAGGCCAGGACAAAAGGTAGCTATAGTAGATGATTTACTTGCGACTGGTGGTACAGTTGCAGCGGTAACAAAACTTATAGAACAAATGGGTGGAGTTGTTGTTTCGTTAAATTTTGTAATTGAATTAACAGGTCTTAATGGGAAAGACAAGTTAAAGGGATATGATATTATGTCTCTTGTAAAGTACGATATTTAATTCTTATTAAAATATATTGTAGTAATTACTAAATTAAAATTGCATATTTCTACAAAATATTATATAATATTAGAAAAAGTATTGGCTGGTTAATTAAACCAGCCTTTGATTTTAGGAGTGTATAAGCCATGTTGGAAAAATTGTTATATAAGATTGAAAATAATTGTAATAATGTAGATAAAGATCTTATTGTTAAAGCCTTTAATTTTTCTTATGCTGCACATAAAGAGCAAAAGAGAGAGTCAGGTGAGCCATATGTAGTGCACCCAGTAGAAGTGGCATGTATTTTAGCTGAAATGGGACTTGATACTAGCACACTCGTTGCAGGCTTACTTCATGATGTGATTGAAGATACAATATATACTTTTGAAGATGTAAGTAAGGAGTTTAATATAGAAGTAGCAACTTTAGTGGAGGGTGTAACTAAGCTTGGACTAATTACATATAAGACTAAGGAAGAGGAACAAGCTGATAATGTTCGTAAAATGCTCTTAGCTATGGCTAAGGATATTAGAGTTATCCTTATTAAACTTGCAGATAGACTTCATAATATGCGAACGCTTAAATTTATGCCAGTGGCAAAGCAAAAACAGAAGGCAAAAGAAACT
The DNA here is from genome assembly GCA_047624165.1 of Clostridium sp. GTDB lineage: Bacteria > Bacillota > Clostridia > Clostridiales > Clostridiaceae > Clostridium_AD. The sequence continues at coordinate 2,542 of JBLHPD010000150.1, forward strand.
TTGGATATTTATGCTCCACTAGCACATAGACTTGGAATGTCTAAGATTAAATGGGAGCTAGAGGACTTATCACTTAGGTATTTAAATCCAAATGAGTATTATAATTTAGTAAGGATAATTGCAGAAAAAAGAGTTGAGCGAGAAGAAAATATCAACAATATAATGGTAGAATTAAAATTTAACTTAGATATAGTTGGAATAGAAGCTGATATTGATGGAAGACCAAAACATTTTTACAGCATCTACAGAAAAATGGTTTCCAAAAATAAGACTATAGATCAAGTTTTTGATTTAACTGCAGTTAGAATTTTAGTTAACGATATTGGAAATTGCTATGCTGCACTAGGTATAGTGCATACGGTTTATAAACCGATTCCGGGAAGATTTAAAGATTATATTGCAATGCCAAAACCCAACATGTATCAATCATTACATTCAACAGTAATCGGACCACAAGGAAAACCTTTTGAAATCCAAATTAGAACTTATGAGATGCATAAGACCGCAGAATATGGTATTGCAGCTCATTGGAAGTATAAAGAGGGTGTAGAAGGTGTAGAAGGTGTAGAGGGCAGTGAAGATGAAAAATTGGACTCTAAATTTTCATGGCTCAAGGATATTCTTGAATGGCAAGGGGAAACCTTTGATGCAGAAGAATTTATGGAAGGATTTAAAATCGATTTATTCTCGGATGAAGTTTTTGTATTTTCACCAAAGGGAGAGGTCATTAACTTACCGCTTGATGCAACTCCAATTGATTTTGCATATAGAATTCATACAGACATAGGTCATAAGTGCATGGGTGCAAAAGTTAATGGAAGAATGGTACCACTCGAATATCACTTAAAAACCGGCGAAATAGTTGAAATTGTAACTTCACCTACACCAAAGGGACCTAATATTGATTGGCTAAACATTACAAAGAGCAATCAAGCTAAGAGTAAAATTAAAGCGTGGTTCAAAAAAGCTAAAAGAGATGAGAGTATTGAAAAAGGTAAAGACTTATTAGAAAGAGAATCTAAAAGGCAAGGATATAATTTTGGAGAAATTGCTAAGGGTGAAGCAATAGAAAAAATGTATAAGAGATATAATTTTAGAACTCTTGATGATTTGTTTGCTTATGTTGGAGTAGGAGATATTGTGCCTTCAACTGTAGTTAATAGATTGAGAGAGGTTTTTGAGAATAAAAACAAAGAAAATATGACAATCGAGGACATTGAGCAAAAGTTAACAAAGACCGTGAGCAAAGATGAAAAAAAGAAAATGGACTTTCAAGGACTAATAGTTAAGGGTCAGGGAAATGTGCTTGTAAGGTTCGCTAAGTGCTGTAATCCTGTTCCGGGCGACAAAATAATAGGTTACATAACTAAGGGACGGGGAGTTTCTGTTCACAGATGTGATTGTAAAAATGTTGAAACCTTAATGGAAAATGAAATAAATAAAGTGGTTGAGGTAAATTGGGGAGCAAGCGAAGGGAAAGGCTATATTACTGAGATTCAAATTAAAGCAGATGATAGTTATGGATTATTATCCAACATAATGGAAATAATAACAGTAACAAAAACACAATTATACTCAATTAACGCCAAAACGCTAAAAAATAATGTGGCATTAATAAATATAAAGTTAAGGGTTTCTGATATAGAGCATTTGAAAGAATTACAAAAGAAAATCACTAAATTACCTGGTGTAATGGAAGTTTATAGATTAAAAAACTAAGGGAAAGTTTTATCTGAATGTCCCTAAGGGAGATGTGTATCATGAGAGCTGTAGTGCAAAGAGTTAAATCATCTAAGGTTGAAATAAGTGGCAAATTAATTAGCGAAATAGGTTTTGGATTAAATGTTCTGCTTGGAATCTGCGAAGAGGATACGGAAGAGGATATAAAATTTCTGAGGGAGAAGATATTAAACCTTAGGATTTTTGAAGAAGACGGAAAAATGAATAAGTCCTTAATAGATGTAGGCGGGGAACTCCTTGTAGTTTCTCAATTTACACTATATGGAGATTGTAGAAAAGGTAGAAGGCCAAATTTTATGAGAGCTCTAGGTGGTACACAAGCTGAAGTATTATATTTAGAATTTGTTAAACAGTGTAGTGAGGTACTAGGTGAAGTTAAAACTGGAGACTTTGGAGAAGATATGCAGGTTTATATACAAAATGACGGACCAGTAACCTTACTTATAGAGAGTAAGAAAGACTTCTAGGAGGATTAAAATGGAAATAAGAACACTTGTTACAGGAACATACGGATCAAATTGTTACATTGTAATGGATGATAATACAAAGGAAGCTGTAGTGATAGACCCAGGCGGAGATGTAGACGATATTATAAAGGACATAGATACTATAGGTGCAAAAGTCAAATATATAATTTTGACTCATGGACATCTAGATCATACATCTGGTGTGGCAGAATTAAAAAACATCACAAAGGCAGTAGTATGTATGAATAAGGAAGACGATGAGTTGATAACTCAAGGCGTAAATCTATTTGGGCCACTTATTAAAGGTGGGGCAGAAAAATTACTAAAGCATGGTGATATAATAAAAATTTCGAACTTAGAGTTTGCTTGTATAGATACACCGGGACATACACCTGGGGGTATGAGCTTTTTAATAGAAAACTGTGTTTTTACTGGAGATACTCTTTTTGCAGGTTCAATCGGAAGAACAGATTTAACAGGAGGAGATTTTAATACTATAATTACTAGTATAAAATCAAATCTTTTATGCCTGACCGGTGACACCATAGTGTATCCTGGTCACGGACCATGTAGTACAATAAATAATGAAAAATTAAACAATCCTTTTTTATAGGATTAATATAGGGTGTAAGAGTAATGTGAATTTTATACACTATGGTTTATTAAGGAGTTAAAATGATTAAAGTAAAATTAAACAATACTGAATTTAACTATGATGTATATCAAATGATAAATTTATTTTATCTTTTTCCAGATATTAAATTCGTAGAAGAAGATGCTGATTTTAATGTTGAGGTCAAGGAAGATGTAGTAGAGGTACAAAGTAGTTCTGAAAATTTTGAGTACATAATTAATAAGTCCTATAAACTCAAGGAAGAAGTTAAAAAAGCTATTTTTTTATTTTTTTCAAAAGATACAACTCGTGAACTTCCTTGGGGCACTTTAATTGGTATAAGACCTTCTAAAAGGGCTCTTGAGCTGCTTCAAAAGGGAGCTTCTGAGGAAAGCATCTTATCAGAATTCAAAGAAAAGCATATTACAAGAGAAGATAAGGCACAACTTTGCATAGATGTTGCAAAGTTTGAGAGAAATATTGTTAATAAGAACAAGGACAATATAAGTGTTTATATTGGGATGCCCTTTTGTCCAACCAGATGTCTCTACTGCTCCTTTGCAGCGAGTCCTATAGGCAGTTGCAAAGATATAGTGATTCCTTACCTTGAGGCTTTGTCTCATGAGATTAAAGAAATAAGCAAATATATTAAAGGTAAGAAACTCAATATTGAATGTGTATATTTTGGAGGGGGTACCCCCACATCTGTAAATGATGACCAATTTGAATTTATAATGAAGCACATTTATGAAGCTTTTCTTCAGTATAATAATGTGCGTGAATTTACAGTAGAATGTGGAAGACCTGACAGTATAACTTTTAAAAAGTTAAGTACTATGAAAAAATATGGTGTGCATAGAATAAGCATTAATCCTCAAACCATGAATGATGATACATTGGAGTTGATTGGCAGAACTCACTCCGTAGAGAACGTATGTGAAAAATTTGCTATGGCGAGAGAATTAGGTTTTGATAATATAAATATGGATTTAATAGTTGGCCTTCCGGGTGAGAAAATTTCTCATATAATAAGAACTTGTGAAAAAATATTTGAAATTCAACCTGACAGTATTACAATTCATGGTATGTCTATAAAAAGAGCTTCAAAGCTTCATGAAAAGATGCTTAATAATTATAGATTTGAAATTCCAGGTCAAGAAGAACTGAATAAAATGTATGAGCACACTGTAGAATTATCTAAAAAACTTCATATGAAACCTTATTATATGTATAGGCAGAAAAATACCGTGGGTAATATGGAGAATGTAGGATATACAACACCGGGAAAAGAGGGAATATACAATATTCAAATGATTGAGGAGAAACAGACAGTTATTGCACTTGGTGCGGATGCAGTTTGTAAAGTTGTATTTTTAGAAGAAAACAGGCATGAAAGGTTTGCAAATATCAAAGATGTTAGAGAGTATATTAAAAGAGTGGATGAGATGATTGAAAGAAAAATTGAATTGCTAGAAACACTATATAGTTAAGGATTAAGAGTTAACCGATATTGGAATAAGGTATGAAAAAAATATTCGAAATTGTGTTTAGAGAGGAAGGGTACAAAATGGCAGAAGCATTAGACGGTTTAAAGAGAACCAATATGTGTGGCGAACTTCGCGAAGCACACATATCAAATAAAGTAACGGTAATGGGATGGGTTCAAAGAAAGAGAAACTTAGGAGGACTTGTTTTTATCGATTTAAGAGATAGAACGGGACTTCTACAATTAGTATTTGGAGAAGAAATAAACAAAGAAGCTTTTGTGAAGGCAGACCTCGTGAAACCAGAGTACTGTATTGCTGTAACTGGTGAACTTATTAAAAGGCAATCTCCAAACGAAAATCTACCAACTGGACTCGTAGAGCTTAAAGGCGAAAGTATAAAGATATTATCTGAATCAGAAACTCCACCTATATATATAAAAGAAAATTTGGATGCGTCAGAAAATGTACGTCTAAAATATAGATACCTGGATTTAAGAAGACCAGATATGCAAAGAATATTTATGATACGCCATAAAACAACTAAAGTTGTTAGAGACTTTTTAGATGAAAATGGTTTTTTGGAAATAGAAACACCAATGCTTACGAAAAGCACTCCTGAGGGTGCTCGTGATTATTTAGTTCCAAGTAGAAATTACCCTGGAAAGTTCTATGCACTTCCACAATCACCACAATTGTTTAAACAATTATTAATGGTGTCTGGATATGATAAGTACTTCCAAATAGCAAGATGTTTTAGAGATGAAGATTTAAGATCAAACAGACAACCAGAGTTTACACAAGTAGATATTGAAATGTCTTTTGTTGAGGAAGATGATGTTATAGCTGTAAATGAAGCCTTAATTAAAAAACTATTTAAAGAAGTAGTAAATGAAGATGTTGTGCTTCCTATAAAAAGAATCACATACAAAGAAGCTATGGATAAATATGGCTCAGACAAACCAGATTTAAGATTTGGAATGGAAATAGTGGATATTTCGCAAGAGGTAAAAGACTGTGAATTTGTAGTATTTAAAAATGCCATAGATAATAGTGGCAGCGTACGAGCTATAAAAGTTAGTAATGCTGCAGATATGGGTAGAAAAAAATTAGACAAATTAGGTGAGTTTGTTAAGACTTATAAAGCAAAAGGGCTTGCATGGATTGCATGTAAAGACGATGGAATTAAATCCCCTATAGCTAAGTTCTTTAGTGAGGAGCAAATGCAGGCTATCTTAAATAAGGTAGAGGCAAAGACTGGAGATTTGGTACTTATTGTAGCAGACAAAGATAGCGTTGTTCTACAAACTTTAGGTGCATTAAGATTACAGGTAGCTAAAGACCTAGAAATTTTAAAAGATAATAAGGAATTCAACTTTGTATGGGTTACGCAGTTTCCACTTGTAGATTACAATGAAGAAGAAAATAGATATGTAGCAGCTCATCATCCTTTCACAATGCCAATGGATGAAGATATACAATACTTAGAATCAGATCCGGGTAGAGTTCGAGCTAAAGCCTATGACATAGTGTTAAATGGAGAGGAATTAGGTGGAGGTAGTATACGAATTCATAATTCTAAATTGCAAGAAACTATGCTTAAAGTTTTGGGATTTACTCAGGAGAAAGCATGGGAAAGATTTGGTTTCTTACTAGAATCATTCAAATATGGTCCACCACCACACGGCGGACTTGCATTTGGACTAGATAGAATCGTAATGTTCTTAGCGGGAACGGAAAATATTAAAGACGTAATAGCATTTCCTAAGAATCAAAATGCTTACTGCCCTATGAGTGAAGCTCCAAACGTGGTTGATGATAAGCAGCTTAATGAACTTGGTATTTTAATAACAGATGAAAAGAAGTAATACTTTATAAGAATATAGTTTAAAGAGAAAGAACATAATATTTAGGTATTATGTTTTTTTTATCGAGTGATATTAAGTGAGTATGAATATATTAATTCTATTCATTATCTATTGATTTGTATTAATTGTAATGATATAATCATAGATAGTACGTATACGGGGTATGATGACTATTATAAGCGGGAGTGGTAAAATGACAAATGAAATAGATAAATCAATGAGCGATGACCTAGTTAAAGATATTCAAGTTAGGCTAAGAAAAATTGAAGGACAGGTTAAAGGGATAGAAAAGATGGTGTCAAGCGAAGTTTGCTGCAAAAACATATTAGTGCAAGTTGCTGCAGCAAGGGCCGCTATGACTAAAGTTGGCGGGCTTGTTTTAGAGAGATATACAAAAAACTGTCTTATGCATGACGATGATGCAGCTGAGAAAGAGAAAATTGAGGAGTTAGTTTCAACTTTTCTTATGTTTTTAAAGTGAAAAATAAAGAAGTAAAATTTGATATCAAATTTTACTTCTTTATTTTTTTAAAAATTGTACTTATAGAGGATACAAAAACTATCCCAATTGCAATGGCACCTGCACTAAATAGTGTTTCAGCACCTTTAGATAGAGAAGCACTAAAATTTCCTTTTACTGCCTCGAGAGTGGCAAAATACATTCCACCGCCGGGAACAAGAGGTATAATAGCACAGATTATAAATATGGTCACAGGATTTTTATATATTCTTGCCATTATTTCTGAGTAAATACTCACTACCATGGAGGCCAGGAATAATGAAAAAACTATGGAGGGTTGTAGTTTTGAAGAAAGAAGATAGGTGAACCAACCTAGTCCTCCCCCAATTGAAGCGATTATTAGGTTTTTACCCCTAATATTAAATATTATTCCAAAACCAAGAGAACTTAAAAAAGCATAAAGTGAATTAACAATCATTTAAGAGTACCTCCAAATAACAAGAACCATATTTTGAAAACTATACTTGTGCCTGCAGCTATAGCAATGGCTATGAATAGTGCTTCTATTGATCTTGACATACCAGAAACTAAATCTCCAGCAATCGTATCCCTTATTGCATTAGTAATGGCAATACCGGGTACCAATAGCATTATAGATCCTATTATTATAGTATCCATATTACCCACTAGACCTAAGGAAGTGGCTAAAAGGGCTATTGATGCGGCCAAAGAACCACCAAGCATATTTTTTAGAAAACTATTTACATCTAATTTATCTAAAAATGTATTTAGACAATTTATAAGAGCCCCAATTATAAATGCTATAAGAAAGTCTTTATAATTTCCACCAAAAAGTAAAGTGAAAAATCCTGCAGAGCAAGCAGAAAAAAATGTGGTGGTCTTCTTGGAATAAGGTTGTAAATTATTAATATAATCAATTTTTTTTCTTATATCCACCATGGATAATGGAGTGGAAACTAATTCTCTAGATAAATTGTTGATCATTGAAACCTTCCTAAGATTAACTGTTCTACTATTTATCCTTCTAACTAATGAAATAGTCTGATTTTCACTATTAGTTATAGAAATTATAATACCAGTAGGAGTAACAAAACTTTCAGTTTGTGATATGCCATAGGATCCACAGATCATAGTGATTGTTTGCTCAACTCTATAGGTTTCACCGCCATTTTCTAATATAATTTTACCAGCTTCAGCAGCTATATGAATGATATCATCAATATACATGGGCTCTCCCTTCAGTATAAAACCAATTTTAGGTTTTTATAAACTATTTTAAGATGTAATAATAAATTTTGTATAATATATAATAATGAAAATTGCTCTATCATTATATACCATAAATCTAAAAAAATATGATTAGTTAGAAAATTAAATTATTTATTAATGTTTGTAGTGTGGATTATGATACATATATATATAGTGTGTACACGAATGTGACATTTTACGTAACAAATTATAATAATATTAAATAAAGAATTCAGAATATTTAGGAGTATTTTCATTTTTTTGTTGATAAATACCTTATTACCTTTTATAATATAATTGTAATAGTTATTTTTATTGGTTTCAAAAATTACTAATAAAGCACCGTAGTGATGCTTTAATTTAAAACATGAGAGGATGGTCATAAATATTATGGAATATTTAAAAAACAGTGATTTATTGGTTTACGAAATTATTGAAGAGGAGAACAAAAGGCAAGAGGATCATATTGAACTAATCGCTTCTGAAAATTTTGTTAGCAGAGCAGTTCTAGAGGCAAATGGTTCTATTTTAACTAATAAATATGCAGAAGGCTATCCCGCTAAAAGATATTATGGCGGTTGTGAAGTAGTTGATAAAGTAGAAAACTTAGCTCGAGATAGAATGAAGGAACTTTTCGGCTGCGAACATGTTAATGTTCAACCTCATTCAGGTTCACAAGCTAATATGGCTGTATACTTCTCTGTGCTTAAACCAGGTGATACTGTACTAGGTATGAATTTAAGTCATGGTGGCCACTTAACTCATGGAAGTCCAGTGAATTTTTCAGGAATGTTATACAACTTTATTCCTTATGGTGTTAATTCAGAAACAGAAACTATAGATTATGATGAAGTTAGGACACTCGCTAAAAAACATAATCCTAAAATGATAGTTATTGGTGCGTCTGCTTATCCAAGAGCTATTGATTTTAAATTGTTTAAAGAAATTTGCGATGAGGTAGGCGCATATATGTTTGTGGATATGGCTCATATAGCAGGGCTTGTTGCAACAGGAGCACATGAGTCTCCAGTGCCATATGCTGATTTCGTTACTACTACAACCCATAAAACTTTAAGAGGACCTAGGGGTGGAGCAATTTTATGTAAAGAAAAATATGCAAAACAAATAGATAAATCTATTTTTCCAGGTATGCAAGGTGGACCATTAATGCAGACTATAGCAGCTAAAGCTGTTTGCTTTGGAGAAGCGCTTAGACCAGAATTCAAAGTTTATATTGAACAAGTTGTTAAAAATGCAAAGATACTCGGAGAAGAGCTTATAAAATATGGCTTTAAATTAGTATCAGGTGGTACAGATAATCATCTTTTACTTATAGAATTAACGAACAAAAATATTACAGGCAAAGAAGCTGAAAAACTATTAGATCTTGTGGGTATTACTGTAAACAAAAATACTGTACCAAATGAAACTTTAAGTCCTTTTGTTACAAGCGGCATAAGAGTTGGTACGCCTGCTGTAACTACAAGAGGATTTAAAGAAGAGGAAATGAAAAAGATAGCTGAACTTATAAATGAAACTATAGAAAATAGAGAAGGAAATTTAGAATCAATTAGAGAGAAAGTAGTACAACTATGTAGCAAATATCCATTATATTAGATGAAAATATGAACGCCAATAGATATGAAACAGAGATGTTACAATCAAAAAAGATAGTAAAACCTTGTATTGTGGTTCTTTCTGAACTTTGGGTGTTTCATAATATAAAAATGAGCAGGCAGTTTAATAAGCTACCAGCTCATTTTTATATTAAAGCAGATAAACTAAATTC
>JBLHPD010000151.1:0-12167 GCA_047624165.1 Clostridium sp.
AATTTTATATCATGGGGACGCCTCTCGGCTCCCTTTAATTTGTAATACCTATTTTTAGATATGGGGTCTACGACCATAGTTTTATATTATCACAGGCATTCCCTATAGGGAATGCCTGAGTAGTAACTTAAAAACAATTGAACAGACTATTTAAAACTACTTCATTGTTATTTATTTTTATATCTAATCAACTCACGTATATAGGAATTATTGCTAAATAAAAAGGATATAAAATTAATACTCTACATCCATTTTAACCTCTTCTATATGCTATGTAATGGCTTGAACTGCACTCTGTAGTGCAATTTTCCTAACCAACTTAAGCAACTCCATCTGTATACCTTGACATTGGTTCGTTTTCTTAGCGTTGTAAATCTACGTTTTGCGAGCACTACCCCCTATTTGGGTAAGGTGAAATCAAAATACGAAAAAAAACAAAGACTTTAAATAATATTTATTTTAATTGGTTAGTGAACATTTTTTTTATATTATGTCACAAGGTGTTGAGGGCAATAGCCTTTTTCAATTCCATTTTATAGGAGGTTATTTTTACAGTAGTCGTTGCCGTACCCCATTTTAACCTTTAACCACGGTACTACTTCATCACAATTTCTAGAAGGAATTAGATCTATTACTCGATGAGTTTCAATATCTATCATAATAGTTCCATATGATTCTCTCTTTTTTATAGCAAAATCATCAATGCATACCTTTGTAATATTTTCCTTATTAATGATTGGTATCTCTTTTTTTTAAAAGATTGCAAATCGTACTTTTACCTACGTCTGCAACACTATTTTTTAAAATATTTGTAGCTGTTAATGAACTAACATTCCTAGATATATTTATAATTTCATTCTCTAATCTTTTTGTTTTCGTTGCCTTAAACTTAAGGAAATCAAAGCTTTCAGCGAAAGTAGTGTGATTGCAATCAGGGTTGCAACAAAACATTTTTCTGTTACTTAAAATAACTCTAACTTTTTTTCCTTGAATAGGCAAATCCTGAAAACTTCTTTTATAATGGGAATGTGTTTTTGAAGAGAGCTTCCCACAAAAAGGACATCTAACTTCTTCACGGTTAGATACTACATTTATGTAAATAGTATTACCTATAATTTTATGATTTACATAGTTTAAATTTTTATCTAATAATTTTATAATTTCATCCATAAAACAGCCTCATTTCTAGTATTCTGACTATTCTATTATACTACAATTTACACAGTATTTCAACTAACATTGGAAAGAACCAGTTTTAACTTGACAAATAAAGGAAGTCTGTGGATAACAGCTATATGCTAGAGCTTGTTACTTTTGCCACTTGCCACGTGGGTGGGACTAAATAAATTATAATAAAGTTATTGACATATACCCAAAACTCAGTATAATAGAAGTTGTAAAGGACATATGCCCAAAATAAAAAAGAGGAGATGTTTTCATGGCTGGAAGAAATGGTACAGGTCCAATGGGAATGGGATCAAACACAGGAAGAGGAATGGGATTTTGCAATGTAGTTAACGGTTTAGGTGTAAGTAGAGGATCAGGTATGGGACTTGGCTGCAGAGGAGTTTTTGGAAGGAATAGTTTTAATAATACAATAAGTTCTGCAAATCAAAAGGATTTGCTTGCGGAAGAAAAAGCTATTCTTGAAAATAGACTTAATTTAATTAATAATGAATTGAATACTTTGCAGGGTGATAAATAAATAATTTTAAATTATATATTTGATTACTCAACAGGCTGTACAAATATTTTATATAAATAATTGTACAGCCTGTTGTTTTATTTGAAGACCTCAATCTAACTCGTGCTTTCAGAAAGTTATGGGCTGGTCACTAGGCGTTGCACTTAAGATTATTTTTATATATAAATTTAATTAGCATTTGACAATAACTAATAATAAGAGTAATATAAATAGTGAAAGTGGCAAATGCCAATATGCATAAGTTAATTTTATGGCTAAGTCATTTATAAGTAGATATAGGTATAGATATGTTAAGGATAAGAAATTGATTTTTAATTGTATATTAATGAATGTAATAAAAATATTGGAGGTAAAATAATGAAAATAGTGATTTCATCAACAGGGGAAACCAATGAAGATTTATTGAATACTAGGTTCGGAAGATGTGAATATTTTCAAATTCATGATACTGAAAGTGGAGAAGTAAAAGTTATAGAAAACAAGGGTCAAAATGCCAGTGGTGGAGCAGGGATTCTTGCATCAAACCAAATAATTGACGAAAAAATAGATGTTATTATTACAGGTAATCTTGGTCCTAATGCTTTTGAACTTATTGAAAAAGCAGAAATTAAAGCATATAAGTGTGAAAGTATTGTTATAAGCTCAGTACTTGAGAAATATAATAAAGGCGAACTAGAAGAAATAAAAATGTCTGGTCCTGCATATCATGGTGGAGGTAAATAAAATGGGAATGAATATAGCAGTTCTTAGTGGAAAAGGAGGAACAGGTAAAACTACTGTTTCAACTAATCTTGCTCTTGCATTAAAGGCGAATTATATAGACTGTGATGTTGAAGAACCTAATGGATTTTTGTTTTTAAAACCTGAAGTAGATAAAACGGAAAGAGTTATGGTAGAGTACCCAATTATAGATAAAGCTAATTGTATTTCTTGTTCTGCTTGTGTAAATGCATGTCAATTTAACGCTCTTGCAAAAGTAAAAGATGAAATTTTGCTTTTTGAAAAGTTATGTCATGGATGTGGGGCTTGTAAAATTGCATGTAAATATAATGCTATAACTTATAAAAAAAGACAAACAGGTAAAATTGAAAGTGGAAAAGTAAGAAACATAGAGTGTAGTAGAGGGATTTTAAATGTAAAAGAACCTATGGCAGTCCCTGTTATTAGACAATTGCTTAAAAATATATCAGGGGGAGTTAATTTAATTGATTGTCCCCCTGGTACTTCTTGTAGTGTAGTAAATGCACTAAAATTTGCGAGTGCAGCAATACTTGTTACAGAACCTTCAGAATTTGGACTTCATGATTTGAAAATGGCTGTAGGAGTTGTAAAAATGTACAATATACCTTTTGGTATAGTTATAAATAAAGATGACGAAAAAGATAATATAATTAAAAGATATTGCAGGGAAGAAAAAATAAAGTTATTAGGAACTATCCCTTATAGCAAAAATACAGCAGTACTTTATTCTAAGGGAGAAATATTATATGATGATCCACATCATAAAACACTATTTGATAAGCTTTCAAAGGAAGTAAAGGAGGTGATATCTTGGAACTAGTGATTTTAAGTGGTAAAGGTGGAACAGGTAAAACTACAATTGCAACAGCACTTGCTGAACTTGCTAAAGATGTAACAAGAATCGATTGTGATGTAGATGCACCAAATCTTTATATGTTTTACAAAGGACAAGATATTGAAAAAAGTGAATTTATAGGTGGTAAAAAAGCTGTAATTGATGAATTGCTTTGTACTAAGTGTGGTAAATGTAAGGCTGTGTGTAAATTCGAAGCAATAGAAAATTGTAAAATAAACCTATTTGCTTGCGAAGGATGTGGTGCTTGTACATTAGTATGTCCACATAATGCTATAAAGTTAAAAGCAGAAAAAACAGCAGAAACATTTATTACTAAGTTAGATAAAGGTATAATTTCAAGAGCAGAAATGGATATAGGTAGTGATGGTTCAGGAATGTTAGTAACTTTGCTTAGGAAAAATGGTAAAAAATTTAGTGACAATGAAAAATTAACTATATTAGATGGTTCACCAGGTATTGGGTGTCCTGTTATAGCATCAATTACAGGAAGTGATGCGGTACTCGCTGTTACAGAACCTACAAAATCAGGTCTTGGAGATTTAAAGAGAGTAGTAGAATTATGTGAACATTTTGGAGTTATTACTATGGTTTGTATAAATAAATTTGACATAAACGAAGAAGTAGCTAAGGAAATAGAAGACTTTGCTCATGATAAAGGTTTGAGAATAGTTGGTAAAATTCCATATGATGATGTGGTTATGAAATCTATAAATGAGTTAAAGCCAATTACTTGTTATAAAGAGAGTATAGCCGAGAAAGCTATTGAGGATATGTGGAGTATTATAAAAGACTCATTTAAACTTTAAAAGATGATTTTATAAGTTCATAGTATTTTAAAATGGTTAGTACAAATAAATTGTACAATTCATTTGTACTAAAAATGGGGGGAATTAAAATGGCAAAAATCCAAGCGGATATGAAATCTTGTCTTCAACCAATGCCTAAAGTGATAGTTTCTTGTAGAGGCCTTGATGGTAAAAATAATGCGTTAGTAGTAGCTTATTGTTGTAATTGTAGTTATAATCCACCAATGATTATGGTAGGTATTGTTCCCACGCGTTATTCTCACAAAATTGTCAAGGAAACAGGTTCTTTTGTAGTAAACATAGCTACTAAAAATCAGAAAGAAATGTTTGACTATTTGGGTAGTACAAGTGGTAGAGATGAGGATAAATTTTCGAAGCTTGATATAAAGGTTGAAGAAGGAGTAAAGGTTAATGCACCACTATTAGCAGATTGTCCTATAAACATAGAATGCACGGTAGTAGATTCTATACTTACAGGTTCACATGAAATGTTTGTGGGTAAAATTGAATACATGCATACCGAAAGAAATGTAGTTGATGATAAAGGTCATATTGATTATTCTAAAATTGATCTTATTTAACATTATCACAAGAATAAATAAATAATAAGTTAATAATATTTAAACAAGGGGGTAGTAATCTACCTCTTATTTATTATTAATTTTTGTTCAATAAAATAGTAAATAAAAGAGTAAATGAAAGAAGGAATTAATCAAATGGGAAATATACATAAATTCATATGCAAAGGTGATTACTTTATTTTAGATGTAAGTTCGGGAGCTATTCATGTGGTGGATAAAATCATTTATGACATACTTTCTGAAGAAGGTGTTAAAAGTAGAAGTGATGTTATAAATAAATATAGAGAAAAATACGATGAAGAAATTTTAAACGAATGTTATGACGATATAGAGGAGCTTATAAAAAGTGAGAAATTATATTCTGAGGATGTATATGAGCCTATTGCTAGAAATTTTGAAAAACAACCTAATTACATAAAAGCGGTATGTCTTAATATTGCACACGATTGTAATTTGAGATGTAAATATTGTTTTGCTGATGGAGAAGGTTATGATAAGCAAAAAATACTCATGAGTTTTGATGTTGCTAAAAGAAGTATTGATTTTTTAATACAAAATTCAGGCTCAAGAAAAAACATAGAAGTAGATTTTTTTGGTGGAGAGCCTCTTTTAAATATGGAGGTTGTTAAAAAAACTGTAGATTATGCAAGAGGACTTGAAAAACAACATTATAAAAATTTCAGATTTACAATTACAACAAATGCAACATTATTAACTCCTGATATTATGGAATATTTAGATGAAAATATGATAAATATTGTTCTGAGTATTGATGGAAGAAAAGTAGTACAAGACAATATAAGAACGACTATTAATGGTGATGGGACTTATGATGATATTCTTCCTAAAATTAAAACTATGGTCCAAATGAGGGAGAAATCTAAAAAACAATATTATATAAGGGGAACATTTACAGCTAATAATTTGGATTTTTCTAAAGATATAAAGCACTTTATAGATCTTGGATTTAAAGAAATTTCAATAGAACCAGTAGTGCTTCCAGCAGGCGATGTGCTTTCTATTAAGGAAGAACATTTAGAACAAATATACGATGAATACGATAAAATCTTTGATGAACTATTATTACATGATGATGTGATATTTTATCATTTTAATATAGATATTAATGGGGGAGCATGTATATATAAAAGAATATCAGGTTGCGGAGCTGGTTTTGAATATATTGCAGTAACTCCAGAGGGAGATATATATCCTTGTCATCAATTTGTAGGAAATACGGAGTTCCTTATGGGGAATGTATTTGAGGGTATTAATAATAAAGTAATACCAGGTATTTTTAGACAAGCTAATATATATAGAAAACCGGATTGTAAAAAATGTTGGGCAAGATTCTATTGTAGCGGTGGTTGCCAAGCTAATAATTATAATTTTACTGGAGATATAAAAATACCTTATGAAATTGGATGTAAAATGCAAAGTAAAAGAGTTGAATATGCCATAGCATTGCAATATTATAGAAATAACAAAAAGGCTGAGAAAATATTAGAAGATAGCAAAACTAAGTAATTTAAACTCAGTAAATGGAGGAAAGATTATGAATGAATCAAAGTTTGTATATGGCCCAGTACCTTCAAGAAGAATGGGTGAATCTTTAGGTATAAGTCCTATACCAAAAAAAACATGCAATTATTCTTGTATATATTGTCAACTTGGAAGAACAGATAAATTGTCTAACAAACGTATAGAGTTTTTTGATATTTCTGATATTATTGTAGAATTTAAAACTTATTTAGAAAGTGGAATAGAATTTGATGTAGTTACAATAGTGGGAGAGGGAGAACCAACTCTCTATTTAAAACTTGGTGAATTAATAGGTAAAATTAAGGAACTTACGTCTAAGCCTGTAGCCGTTATTACAAATGGAGCATTACTACATGATAAAACAGTTCGGAATGAATTGTGTGAAGCTGATATTGTGCTTCCATCATTCGATGCTTATGATGAAGATACTTTTAAAAGAATAAATAGACCGTATCCTAAATTAACTTTTATGGAATGCTATAATGGACTTGTTGAATTTTCAAATATATATAAGGGACAATTATGGCTTGAAATAATGCTTATAGATGGAATTAATGATGATAGTGGTTCACTCCAAAAATTAAAATCAATGATTAAAAAAATAAAATATGATAGATTATATATTAATACCCCTGCAAGACCGCCAGCTGAGGAATTTGTTAAAACAGTTAGTAATGAAAATATGAAAATGGCTATAGAAATGCTGGGTGGTATATCTATAGAAAATTTGGTTTCAGTTGGGTTTTCTAGTGGAATAAAAGATGACTATGCAGCTATTTTAAGCATTATTAAAAGGCATCCAATGAATCAGTTTGAAATCAAAAGTTTTTTGAATTCTAGAAAATGTGAAGAAATTGATAATATTATTGAAAGGTTAAATCAAGATAATATTATAAATCATATAGATTATAAGGGATTTATTACTTATAGATTAAAATAATAAATTTAAAATAGAAAACTTCAAAGAGTGTAGAATTCAGAGTAATAATGGGAGAAAGAATTGGTTTAAAGTAAAGATTATATAAATGGAGTAAATGCAGTAAATGCAGGAGGAATTAAAATGCCAAGGCCAATAAAATTTAGAAGAGTAGAGTTTTTTCCTGAGGACACTTATTTTGTACCATGGGGTAAGCCTAAATGTGAAATTGAAGAAATAGTTTTAAAAGTAGAAGAACTTGAGGCAATGAGGCTTAAGGACATTGAAGAATTGAATCAAGAGGAATGTGGAGAAAAAATGCAAGTATCAAGGCAGACTTTTCAAAATATTATAGATAGTGCAAGAAAAAAGATAGCTATTGCGTTAACTGAGGGAAAAGCTATAAGGATAAGTGGGGGTAATTACAGAACAATATTTTGTGAATTCAAATGTTCTAATTGCGCTAGTTTATATGAGATAAATTATGAACAAGATAAACACGTTTGTCCTGATTGTGGTTCGGATAAAGTTATTTGTGTTAAAAAAGCAGTGGTTTGTAAAAAATGGTGCAATGATTTTACTTAAGAATTTAAAGTGCTTAGAAGAAATCTTCGGCGCTTTTATTTTTTTGCATTAATCATAAAAGTTATTGATATATACCCGAAATAGAATATACTAATTGTAAAGGGTGGAGTTCAACACCTTATTTATTATTGAAATTAAATAAGCTATTTATAAAAATGATATTATAGAGGGAGAATGAATTATGGCAATAAGAAATATTACTAATTACAAGAGAGATGTTATACTAAGAAAAAAATCAAAGTATGTTGAAAAAATTGATAAAAGAATATTACAATTAATAGGTGATATGGTTGAAACAATGTATAAAGAAAAGGGTGTTGGACTTGCTGCACCACAGGTAGGAATATTAAAAAGAGTAATTGTTGTTGACATAGGAGACGGACTTGTAAAACTTATAAATCCTGAAATAGTAGAAATAGAAGGTGAACAACAAGATACAGAAGGATGTTTAAGCATTCCAGGAATAACAGGGAAGGTTGATCGCCCATATAAAGTAAAGATTAAGGCTATGAATGAAACCAGTGAAAATGTAGAAATTGAAGCTACAGGATTACTTGCTAGGGCTTTTTGTCATGAAATTGATCACCTTAATGGAATTTTATTCATTGATAAGGCTAGTTTAGATACAATTGAGAACACAAGTATTTAGGAATGCAATTTTTACTATTAAATAATAATACGGAGGAGATTAAATAATGGCAAGACCTAAAAAATGGAGAAGAGTATGTACATTGCCTGAAGTTGTTAAATTTGGTCCTATAGATTTAGTGGAAACAGTAAATGAATCAATAATTATGACAGTAGAGGAATATGAAACTATAAGGCTAATAGATTTAGAAGGTTTAAATCAAGAGCAAAGTGCAAATGTAATGGGAGTTGCACGTTCTACACTACAAAGAACATATGATAATGCTCGCAAAAAAATAGCAGATACTTTAGTAAACGGTAAAATATTAAAAATAGAAGGTGGCGATTATAAGTTATGCAGTGATTTTGATGACAGAGAAAATTGTGATGATTGTATTTGTCATAGACACAGACATAGGCATGGTAGAAGCAACCTTGAAAATAGTATTTGATAATATGAAAGTAGGTGCTTAAAATGAATTTAAAAATAACAACTCTTATTGAAAATAATCCAAGTGCTGATATAAGATTATACAATGAACATGGATTGTCTCTTTATATTGAAATTGATGGGATGAAGATATTATTTGATACAGGTAAGAGCGGGGACTTTATTAAAAATGCTGAAACACTAAATATTGATTTAAATAAATTGGATTATGTTATGATAAGTCATGGACATTATGACCATAGCGGAGGATTTAGAAAACTTGTTGAGGAAATTTCAAACTCATATAAATTAATTGTAGGAGAGGAATTTTTTAAGAATAAGTATGGAATAATAGAAGGAGGAGATAATTACAAGTATCTTGGCAATTCTTTTGAAAAGGAATATATTCATAAAAATAATATTGCAATAAAATATATTAAACAAGATATATATTATATTACTGAAAATATAATGGTATTTACTAATTTTAAAAGAAATAATAATTTTGAATTACCCAATAAAAGATTTAAAATTAAACAAGATGAAAAATATATTTTAGATGATTTTAGTGATGAAATAGTATTAGTATTAAAGGGTAAAAGTGGTTTATTTGTTGTTGTAGGATGTTCTCATGTAGGGATAGTTAATATTTTAGAGACCATTATAGAACGTACAGGGCTTCCAATCTATGGTATAATCGGGGGAACTCATTTAGTAGAAGCAGATGAGCAAAGATTAAATAAAACAATTAATTTTCTGAAGGAAAAAGATATAAAAATCATAGGCGTATCCCATTGTACGGGAGAAAAAGCAGCTGAAGAAATAAAACGACAATTCGGAGAAAAATTTTTATATAATAATACGGGTAACATAATAGTCGTGCAGGAGGAATAAAAATGTCAAGACCAATAAAATTTAGAAGAGTAGAGTTTTTTCCAGAAGACACATATTTTGTTCCTTGGGGAAAACCTAAATGTGAAATTCAAGAAATAGTTTTAAAAGTCGAAGAACTTGAGGCAATGAGGCTTAAGGATATTGAGGAACTAAATCAAGAAGAGTGTGGAGAGAAAATGCAAGTATCAAGACAAACTTTTCAAAATATTATAGACAGTGCAAGAAAAAAAATAGCTATTGCTTTAACCGAAGGAAATGCTATAAGAATAAGTGGGGGAAATTATAGAACAACATTTTGCAAATTTAAATGCTTTAATTGCGCTAATATATATGAGATAAATTATGAACAGGACAAGAATATTTGTCCGAATTGTGGTTCTGAAAAGATTACATGTGGAAAAAAAGCGGATTTTTGCAAGAAATGGTGTAAAGGACATAAAAATTATGATAATGCTTAAGATATCAGGATATAAAAATATAAATTAACACTTACACGCCATTAGTTTATGGCGTGTTGTAAATTGAATATTATATTATTTCTACAGAGTCTCCATTTCTTATTTTACCACCCTTAATTACTTTACAAAACAGTCCTTCGCTTGGTAAAAGACTTATTCCAAATGTTTTGCTAACTATGCTAGGATGATCCTCTTTACCAATTTGAGTTATCTCTAAAACTATATTTGTGGCTAATTTAATTTTGCTTCCAACAATCAAATCAGATAAATCTACCCCATCAATTAGAATATTCTCTGCAAAATCACCGGGTCCAGCATTTAAGTGATGCTCTTTATTAGCATTTTGAACACTAGACCAGTTAAGACAAGTAATCTGACGTCCCCAATCACCTGCATGTCCATCATTTTCTAGTCCATAGTTTTCTATGAGATTAGCTTCAGGCACTTCTTTTTTAAGTTGACCTCTCTCTGGATTAAGCGATATGGCATATATAACTCCTTTACTCATTTAAGTTACTCCTTTCTTATCAATATTACGTTAAATACTTGAAAATCAATACAGTTCAAGTTGATTGTTTTAGTTGTTTTTATTTATTATATTCTATTTTTATTTTCATTTCAATAAATTACTACTATTTGTTAATGGCTTTTGACAATAACAGAAAATAAGAGTAATATAAAATTAGCAAATGCCAATAAAAGTGGAAAGCCACTTCATATTTTTTAAAAAGGTTATAAATGTGATAATATTAATTGATATATAGTCAAAGTTTAAAATTTGACTATATAAAATTATAATAAAACTAAAAAATTATGATTAATTTTATAAATAAGAAAGGTAAAGGTGAGAATATGTATACTTGCGCTATGTGCAATGAACATTATTGTAAAACAGGAGAACTTGAGAAATTACCACTTAATTGTCCATGTAATGAAAAAGAAGAATTAGAAAAAATAAAGGAATTATATCGTGAAGATGAAAATTATAAATTAGCATATAATTCTGCGTTAGTCGAAGCAGAAGGATATTGTAAAAAAACAAGACTTGAAGAGACTATGGATTTTGCGAATAAATGTAACTTTAAAAAGTTAGGAGTGGCTTTTTGTGTTGGGTTTAGCAAAGAAGCAAAAATACTATCTTCAATACTAAAACATAATGGTTTTGAGGTTGACTCGGTAGTATGTAAAAATGGAAGTATACCTAAAGAATTTTTGAAGATTAAAGAAAATGAAAAGGTAAGACCAGGAACTTATGAATCAATATGTAACCCTATTGGACAGGCTACTTTTCTAAATAATGCCAAAACAGACTTAAATATTATGCTAGGGTTATGTGTAGGACACGATTCACTATTTATAAAATATTCTAGTGCTCCTGTGACTGTTTTTGCGGTTAAGGATAGAGTACTTGCACATAATCCTTTAGGTGCGTTGTATCTTTCGGATGGTTATTATAAAAATAAATTGTATAAATAATGGATGATTTATTCATCTTTTATTTATTTTTTGGGGCGATTTGTTTGGATGCATTTTATTCCGCTAATAGAACTCTAATTAGAAAAAGTAAGTAAATGAGACATTCTGATATATATTAAAATATGATTATCGTTTACTACGCCCTAATCTTCTATGGAGTGCTTTTGACTGCTAGAATAAAGAATGGTAATATTTTATAGTGAGGTGAAATAATGAAGTACTTAAGACAATTAATGATCATTTTGATTCCATATATTATTGGTACCGTTTTACAAATAACATTAAATATTTCAATACCAGGTGCGGTTATTGGACTTATTTTACTTTTTTTAGGATTACAAATAGGAATAATTAAGGTCGAAATGATAGAAGAGGTATGCGAGTTTTTTTTATCAAATATGTCTTTTTTCTTTATTCCTGCTGGAGTAGGTCTAATGAAAGCTTTTGGTGTGTTAAAAGGAAAATGGCTACCATTTATTATCATAGTTCTTGTTTCAACATGTTTAGTTTGGATTGTAACAGCGTATGTAGTTGAATTTTTAAGGAAGGG
>JBLHPD010000152.1:0-12157 GCA_047624165.1 Clostridium sp.
GAGTTTCCGTATATTCTCAATGTTTAGCTAGGTAGGGCCTCTGACTACGGATGCGTTTATTTGCACTCGCTTTAACGCACAAATAAATGTTGCTTTCCACGTACGTGAACGTTTCTGCCACATCATCGACCAACTTTTCGAAGCTCAATACCATTCACTGCTGGGTTACCACCCAGTCAATTCTACCTCGCTAACTTTCTGTCTACGCTTAAAATGTTACGTTACCGCAACATCTCTAAGACTCGATACAAAGCGATTTGCTAAATCTTACCTTGGCAGGATTCCCACCTGCTAGAATATGCGCCCTGTCGGGACGCACCACGTATGTCGGCTAAACCCAAAAAAGAAGGTATTTTATTTACCCTCTTCATACTTATTAGTTAATTTATAGAATATAGTTTTCTTTAAATCTAATATTTTCATAACATCAACACCACTTATATATTCTCATGTCAATACATATGGAAATTTTGATCTGGATATGTCTCGAAGAATTCCAATTGATGCATATAATATTATGGGGCGAGCAATCATAAATATTAATTAGAAATATAGAACCCTACTCTAATTTTGTAGATTATTAAAGTAGGACTCTGATATCCTAGTATATTTGTAGTTATTTTGAGGAACCAATCATACTTTGAAGTGCAAAAAAGAGAATTGATATGCTATGGGTAATGTTTGTATCACTATTGCACCCATAATAATACCTTAGTCATTCATTCCAAGGGATGATATCAGTAAATGTAACGTTTTTTAGTCCCTGCTTATTTAAAACAATCAATGGCCACAAATAACTATTCCACTCTCAAAAAACATGCTCACAGAGGCTCAATGTCAAGTAAAATATCTGTCTATATAATAGTATAATTAATCCAAACAATTATTTATATAATCAACGACTTTTCTCATTGATATATTATTGATATCAGACAATAAATATATTATTCTATTTTGATTTTCCTTAGTAACAAGAGGCTTAGTTATTCTTTCAAATTTTTCCTTAATCCAGTTCATATCAATATTATCTTTAGCTTCACCTATTGGAGCAAATGTATCAGACATATAAGAAGTTCCATTTTCTAATATAAATTCAACTTTACATAATCTTTCAGCTGGGAATTTAGCTTCTATTTCTTCATCAACTATAAAATTAATTTTTTTCATAAAACTAATTACATCTTTTCTATTAAGGTTTTTATCAATAACTTGTTCTATACCTACATCACCATCAGCTATTCCTACAGCTATGGGAAAGCTAATGTTATATTGAGCTTCATCCGTTGTTTTCGGAATAATTTTGCTCAATTTTGTAGCTGAATCAAATGTATATACATTTACTTTGTTAATGTAATTTTTATTAATATTGTTTTTCTTAATTAATGATAATGATGCCAAAATTGCTGGATGAGCCCATCTACAACAAGTAAAGGGTTTAAAATACAAATTCATTATCTCATACTCTTTACCTAAAGTTTTTAATAGGAAATCAAATTCTTCAAGTTCAAGTAAATGTGTTTTTCCTGACGACCCAGATAATGTTTCAAGCACAGACATAGCTCCTATAAGTGCTCCAAAAGGAACACCATCTTTGTTCATAGATGGATATTCAACAGATCTCATTACAGGAGTAAGCGGCGCATGAAAATCTGCTATTGATAACGCATTATTTAATTGTTCTTTGCTAAATCCGAATATTCTTGATACTCCTGCACTTGTTCCAACAGCTCCATAGGATCCTGTGCTATGTAAATAATTATAATGACTCTGCATAGCTAATCCACTTCTGATTGCTGTCTCGTACGATACAACTACTGTAGTTAAAAATTCCTTATACGTAATATCTTTTTCCAAAGCTGCTGCTAATATACCCGCTATAATAGCAGCCCCTGGATGACCTTTAATCATATTGTGACCATCATCAATATCAAATGAATTTGCTGCATGTCCCAATACTACAGTTGCCCCTATGAAATTAAACTTTTCATCAGAACCAATAACCTGAACATTACCATCTTGATAAATGGATTTTGCAAGCTTAACTCCTGCTTTATATTGGTTCCCTTTACTTCCCAAAATAAGTGCAGTCATTAAATCAATACTGCATACTATAGCTCTCTCTTGGACTTGTTTAGATAGATCTTCCCACTTAGTATTTAATATATAATTTTCTAAAATGTAATTAGTATTAAATTTCATATTAATTTATCCTCTCTCATTTTTAGCATACTGAATCCCATTTATTGTGATAAATTTCAAATTTAAGCTAGCTAATAAAATTTAACATTATTTTAGTTATTAGATTATATAATTCATTCAACTTTCCAACTAATAATAATAACTATGTAATCAGCAAATCTAACAAAGATCTGTTATATGCAATTGAAACTGTTGTAAATTATTAAATAAATTATTATTATAGTATGGAAAAGTTGAATAAATAATTTCAATTAAATATTATAAACTCCTTCGTTTAAATATGCTATCAATTCTTCTTTACTCATACCTCCGATTCCTAGGTATTCCAATGTATATCCTTCAGTAAAGTAATCTTTACCTATCATTGCAGATGCTATTGTTATCATTGAATCTATTATTGGTGTCTTTACTCCATATTTAACACCTAAGTCGTGATATATTTTGCATCCTACTGGAACATCTTCTGTTACATATCTATGATGTATATTGTTTGGACCTACATTTGATTCTGTCGTTGGCTCATCTAATGGTAAATACATATTTCCTTTTCCCATGTATTCTAATGTTAATACACTTCTTCTTGTAAAGAAATCCGATTTTTCATATCTATCTAGGTCTACACCTATTTCTTCGGCTAATGCTATCTCTTCTTGATAAAATTTGTACTGTACTTCACATATTGATGGACATAAAGCATGTGCGTACATTGAATAACCAGTTTTGTCAAAGTCACCAAAAATTTTCCCCCAGTTTTCCATAGTAGATACTCCCAACAATGTTGCTGGTACATGTATTACTGGATTAATATTACTAAATCCTATATCTAATACTGTTTTCCCTTTTACTGGGCCATTACCTGTTGTTACAGCATCCAAGCAACCTAACATCACTGTAGTTTCCATGAAATCGTCTATATCTGTCATTGGTAATGTTGCACCTCTAAGCCCTATTGCTCTATATTTCATTGAACAATGAGGAAAAGTGAACCCTCCTATTGTTTCTATTCTTGTACCGTATGGTGCACTTGACCATCCTCCTATTATTATTTTCTTATCACATTTCAATTCTCTCATAATCTTTCTAAACAATAATGAGCCAAAATTGTCTGTAAATATGTGTATTACTTGTCCATTTTCTAAATATGGCATCAAATTTTTAAATGTATTTTCATGTGCTATTGCTGGCATTGCTATTACTATTATACCTGCTCCTTTTATAGCCATTTCCATGTTTGTTGTTACCATATCTAATTTTGCAATACCTGATCTTTTGAAATTGTATAAATTTCTCTGGGTTCCGTCGATTTCTATTCCTGTTCTCTCAACATTTAGCAAAGATTTTTCTGCAAATGGCATTGCATCATACAATCTTACATTTTGTCCAGCCAACTTGCAATCTGCTGCTATTGTTTTTCCTACTGCACCAGCTCCTATAACTGCTATTGGTAGCTCTTTTAAATAGTCCATTTTACTCATTATTAAATTCTCCTTTTGATAATATTATTTAAAATAATTTATATAATATTATATACGCAATAATAATGCCAAATTTTCGTATTCAATAAAACTTTTAAAAATAATATATTATATCCTTGAATTTTCAATGATAAATTAAAAATCAATGAAATATAAATGAAAAAATAACAATGATAATTCATATGATTTTATTGAAAAAATTAATATCTATGTCAATTTGACATAGATATCAAACAAATTCGTATATTTTGTTGATAAATGATAGAGATATCTATATCTCAAATAGACATATGAATATCTCTATTTGAGATAATATCTTTCTTATTAATTTTCTAATCATTTATAGAAATTATGTAATCTATAGATTCTATAAATCTTATTTACATAATTCAACATACATCCATAATTATCCTTCATGACTTATACAAAAGTAAAATACTCCGAGTATGACTCTCAGAGTACTTTAACTTTTCATTAATTTTATAACAATAACTTGATTTCACTTGTTACAAACTAATGATGTAGAGTTATGGAAAAACTGGTTCATAGTTAGTTTTATCATTTAACTGCACTTAACAAGTGGTAACTCGCACACTTATAATATCGTAAGCTATGGAACACATACCTTTCCCCCCAAAACACCTCTACATTAGCCTGTGAAGCTGTTTCTTTTAATAAAATCCTTCTTTTACAATATTCTTTATGTAGTTATACTGTTTTCGAATAAGTTTCTTAAACTCAGCGTCTGACAACTCATTATATATAGCTATGCCTTCTTCATAAAGACATTCGTATATCAATTCACAATAATCATCATCTTCTCGATGCATTTTTTTTAACGTTGTTACAGCTCATATGGGAAATTAAAAGTATCCCATATAACTACTAAAATGAAAAATGATAGTATTAAGTTATTTGAAAACATAATTGCCACCATAAAATAATTTATGGTGGCAAATAGACAATTTCAATTAAATATTCACTTGTTAAACCCTGTTATACCTTCACTATGTCTACAATCGTCTCAATATGAGGTGTATGTGGAAACATATCCATAAGTATTACTTTTTGAACCTTATATCCGTTATCAATTATTTCCTTCAAGTCAACCATTAGACTTTTAGGGTTACAAGAGACATAAACTATATGTGGTGCATCAAATTTAATTACATGATCCAAAGCTACAGGATGAACTCCAGCTCTTGGTGGGTCAAGAATAATGCTATCTGGCTTATCCTTTACCTCTTTAATAACTTTTGCTATATCACCTGCTATAAACTCACAATTAGAGAGTCCGTTGATTCTTGCATTTTCATTAGCCGCTGCAACTGCTTCTTCGATTAACTCTATTCCTAAGACTTTTTTGGCTTTAGCTGCTACAATTTGTCCTATAGTTCCCGTTCCACAATATAAATCAAACACTACTTTTGATTCAGCTGTTCCTAAAAAATCTCTAACTAAGCTATAAAGCTTTTCTGCTCCGCTTGTATTAGTTTGAAAAAATGCAAAAGGATTAATTTTAAATTTAAGATCTAATAATTCTTCCATAATATAATCTCTTCCGTATAATATTTCAATTTTATCAGCATGAACTATATCTGCATATCCGTCATTTGATGTATGTATTATTCCTGTTATGGTTCCAACACATTTTAATTCTTTAAGCATATTAGTTATTTCACCAAAATCAAAATCTACCTGAGTTGTAGTTACCATATTTACTAATATCTCACCAGTATTTTTAGCCTTTCGAACAACTAAATTTCTTAAAAACCCCTCATGTTCCATTACTTTATAGTGTGGTAATCCTAGATCTTTAAAATAGTTTAAAACTATTTTTAAAATCTCTCTAAAATCTACATCTACAATTCTACAATCATCTACAGTAACTATACTAAAGCTTCTTCCTTTGGTATGCATACCTAGAGTTAATTCGCCATCTTTTTGAAAGTCACCAAATGTAAATTCCATCTTATTTCTATATTCGAATACATCAGGACTCTCTTCTATACCTAAAAATTCGAAATTCTTTATGTCTGCTTCATCAAACAACTTTAATACCTGCTGTTTTTTCAATTCTAATTGTTTTTCATAAGTAAGAAATTGATGGCTACAACCCCCACATAAATCCGTAATCTTGCATTTAGGCTGAATTTTATAATCCACATCCTCAATGATTCTTATTAGTTTAGCTTCCACTCCCACCTGTTTCTTTTTTGATACTCTACCAATTACCTTTTGCCCTGGCAATGTACTTTTAATTGAAACTTTTTCACCTTCGTAAAATGCTATACCTTGCGCTGGAAATTCTATGTCCTCTATGTAAAATTCATATTCTTTTCTTTTTTGCATATTATTTTAAAACCCCTATCCTTTTGTAATGATTAGTCCCGATATTTTTTTACCAATGGTAGTAGAATTTTTTCCACTTTCCATAATGCTCATGTATAATACCATAACAACCATAAATATTATAAATGACATTTGGAATTTTTGCGTTATAGCATATCCTGTTAATTTGAGTACCGCATCTGCTACATATACTCCCACTGTTGATATTCCGCCTATAACTACCAAATCTATGACGCTAGCTTTAAGTGTATCAAAAAAAGTAGGTTTTATAACTTTAGCCACATTTGAATTATCAGAAGTAATACCCGGTTTATTAATATCCACTTGGATTAATTCTTCATTTTCTGCTACACCTTTATCCTCTATATTATCTGTTTCCTCTATATTATCTGTTTCCTCAATAACATTTTTGTTTTCTTCTTTTTGTTCTAACATTGTAATTCCTCCTTATATTATACTATTATAGTCCATAATGTTTATATATTACCTCTACAAAGGGAAATATTCACATAAACTTTTACTCCCATCTATATATAATACGTATTTATGCAGTATAAATCAAGAGGCTATTGTGTATCATGCAAAACAAACTAATATATTTGCTAACTATTTAATGGTGACAGCATTACCTATGGTGAATGAATAAAGCTCTTTAATATATATTAAAGTTCTTTAATTTATATTAATAATCATCTATAATAACATAGAAACCCTATATTCATTTTTGGTTTAATAAAAATAGGTAGGTGTTATATGATTACTAAAATTGTTCTTCTATGTATGGCTGGTTTTTTAGGTGCTTTTGTAGATTCCATAGCTGGAGGCGGTGGACTCATAACCGTACCCGCATTTATGCTTGCAGGGCTACCTCCTCACATGGTACTTGGTACTAACAAATTTAGTGCCACTGCTGGTTCTTTTACTAGTTCTCTTAAATTTATAAAATCAGGTAAGGCTAATTTTAAACTTTTAAAATTTCTTATTCCTTGTGCATTCCTAGGTTCAATGCTTGGTGTTAACGCAGTACTCCGTGTAGACCAAAAGTTTCTTAATACACTAGTATTAATTCTTATCATGTTTATCGGAATTTATACTCTTTTTTCTAAATCATTAGGACTTGAAGATAAATTTCAAGGGCTTACTAAAAAAAATGTGATCTATGGCGCAATCCTTGCTCTTTCTTTAGGTTTCTATGATGGTTTTTTCGGTCCTGGTACTGGTTCCTTTCTAGTTTTCGGATTTATAAATATCTTCGGATTCAACTTTGTATCTTCTTCTGCTAACGCTAGAATTTTAAATTTTACAAGTGGACTTACAGCTCTAATTTTGTTTGCCCTAAGTGGTAAAATAGATTATATGATAGGAATACCCGTGGCAATATTTATGGTTTTAGGAGCTAAAATGGGTACAAGCGTTGCGTTAAATAAGGGTTCAAAACTTATAAAACCTATATTCGTAATAATGTCCCTGGCTGTTGCCTTAAAAATGCTCATTAGCCTTTTTTAAATAGCCTTAAATAATAAAAAAAAGCAAATGATTTATTTAATTTCATCTGCTTTTTTTACTATCTTGAATGTCCCTTACTTTTGATTATAATATTTGCCAACATGATGAAAACCTGATTTTTCTATTTCACTGAGCACCAAACTTTGAATAAGATAAGACTGAATAGTATCCTTTTGAAGATTTTCTATTTCTTTTTCAACAGCCCTACCCAAATTATCAAGATCTGATTCATTAAGTGGTTCATTAGCATCATCCGAAGCTCTAGCTACGCTAGTTTTTATTTTATTTATATCAAAATTTTGGAGTCTTCCATCTTGTTTAATAACCTTCATATTATCATCTCCTATGTATAATCTTTACTCATTATATAATTAAAGATTTAATCCTTAAATTCTATATCATATAAGTATTATATAGAATATTGTGACAATATTCAATCTTTTTACGCAATATTTTATTTATAAACTATGTTCATGAAGGTGAAATCATGTAGGAGATTACTTTATAATCATCCTAGAATTGAATGCCTGCAATAGCATCTGAATAGTATATATATTTTCTCCGGAATGACTTGCAATAAGAGACGATAAAACAATTGAAATTTGATTTAGAAATTCTTCTTTTGCGAATATAACATTCTCGTAAGCCTTTATGTGCTTATTTTATATATTCAAAATATCTTACTGCTTTATCTTTGCATATTATAGTAAGTAAGGTTATGAATGTGAAAGTATGTAGGAGTGTGGCAGATAGTATATAATAAGTTTTGGGGAATCCATAACAACAGACCGACTGCACCAGCTTAATAGTATATATATAATTTCTCCGGAGTGACTTGCAATAAGAAACGATAAAACAATTGAAATTTGATTTAGAAATTCTTCTTTTGCTAATGTAAAATTCTCGTAAGCCTGCCAGGATGCATAACACTTAATAAGTGTTATGTGCCCCAACGCACTACCCAGAGGACAGGCTAGCGAACCTGAGGCAGGACGCCGAATGCATAACAATTAATAATTGTTATGTCCCCCAGAGAACTACCCAGAGGAGAGCGATAGAGGATTTTACATGAGCAAAAGATTAGAATTTCACAATCAAATTTCCTGTTTCGAGTTCGCTTGCAAGGCACGCTGGAGAATTATGATACATTTTTTTTATTCTATTTTCCCAATATCTGTTCTATAGTACATTCCATCAAACTGAATTTTTTTCATATCGGCATAAGCTATTTCTCTTGCTTTTTCCAGTGTTTCACCAAAACCTGTTATTCCTAGTACTCTTCCACCAGTAGTCTTAAGCACACCATCTACGCCCTCTGCACCCGCTACAAATAGTTTACCTTCTAATTTATCGTTCTCACTTATTTTAAATCCTGCAACGTAGCTACCAGGGTAACCTTTCGATGTAGCAATTAGGCAGCAGGAATATCCAGCGTTCCATTCTAAATTAAAGGTTGAAAGTTCTCCATCTATAGCACTAATTACAAGCTCTGTAAAATCACTTTTCATAAGTGGAAGAACTGCTTGCGTTTCAGGGTCTCCAAGTCTTACATTATATTCTAGCAAATACACACCTTTTTTCGTTATCATTATCCCAAAAAATATTATGCCATTGAAATCCATTGTTTCCTCTTGAATTCCCCTAAGGGTAGGTGCTAAAATATTTTTTTCGAATTCATCTAATACTTGTTTATTGCAATATGGATTTGGTGCTATAGCTCCCATACCTCCTGTATTAGGTCCAATACCTCCGTCGAATATTTGTTTATGATCTTTTGAAGATACAAAAGGAATTATAACTTTCCCATCTGTTATAGATAGTATAGATGCCTCTACACCTTCTAAAAACTCTTCAATTATGATTTTCTTCCCACTACCTTTAAATATATCTAATACCATAAAATCATTTATACTTTTTTCGCCTTCAGTAAAATCATTACAAATAATTACTCCTTTACCTGCTGCAAGGCCATCTGCTTTAATTACTATAGGATATTCGCAATTTTTCAAATACTCTATAGCTTTATTCTCTTCTTCAAAAACTTCATATGCAGCTGTTTTTATTCCGTACTTTTTCATAAATTCTTTAGAATAAGCTTTGCTTCCTTCAAGCTTCGCCGCTTTTTTGCTAGGTCCTAAAATATTAAGTCCTTTTTCTTTAAATTTATCTACTATTCCTTGTACAAGCCATTCCTCTGATCCAACTATTGTGATATCTATTTTATTTTGCATAGCAAATGCTAAAAGCTCATCCATCTTAGTAATATCAAGGTTCTCACACTTACCCTCGCGGCACGTGCCACCATTACCAGGTGCACAATACACCACCTCAACGGTGGGATTTTCTGCAATCTTTGACACTAAAGCATGTTCGCGTCCCCCAGAACCAATAACTAACACCTTCATATTAAATCCTCCTAATGTTTGAAATGTCTTATACCTGTAAACACCATAGAAATTCCTTTTTTATCGCACATTTCTATTGATTGCACGTCTTTAATAGAACCACCTGGTTGAATAATTGATTTTATGTTATATTTTGCAGCGAGTTCCACAACATCTCCAAATGGGAAAAATGCGTCTGATGCTAGTATTGTACCATCTCCTGCTCTTTCTAATGCTTGCTGTGCTGCCCATATTCTATTTACTTGACCTGCACCAATACCCTTAGTCACACCATCCTTAACTATTACAATAGCATTTGATTTAACATACTTAACTACTACCATTGCAAAAATCAAATCCTTCATATCCTGCTTAGATGGTTTATTTTCAGTAACTACTTTTATATCGTCTATTAATCTATCATCTGAACTTTGCACTAATATTCCGCCATCGACGTTAACTATATTAACTTTTCCTACAGCTTTACTCATGCATTTTATAATTCTTAAGTTTTTCTTGCTTTTTAAAACTAGTAACGCTTCCTCATCAAATTCTGGTGCAATAACTACTTCTAAAAATATCTTTATAAGTTCCTGCGCAGTTTCTTTGTCTACCTTTTTATTAAAAGCTACAATGCCTCCAAATATAGACATAGGATCGCACTCATATGCATTTTTATATGTATCGAGTACGCTACTACCTATAGCTACACCACAGGGTGTATTGTGCTTTAAGGCGCAACAAGCAGTTTCATCGAATTCACATACTACCTTCCATGCAATGTCCATATCCTTTATATTATTATAAGATAATTCCTTGCCATGTAACTGAAGAATATCCTTCATTGCTCCATTTCCTGCAGCAGATACATAATAAGCTGCACTTTGATGAGGATTTTCACCATATCTTAGATCCATTTGTTTTTTATATGAAATTGAAAGATAATCTTGGTATGTATCCTCTCCCAGTAAGAAATTACTTATAGCTGCATCGTAAGCTGATATTAAATTAAATACTTTACCTGCTAGGTGCTTTCTTGTAGCAAAATCTATTTCTTCTTTTGCCTGCATTTTATTTATGATATTTTCATAATCATTTACGTCACTAAGTACGATTACATCCTTGAAGTTTTTAGCTGCTGCTCTTAGCATTGTTGGTCCACCGATATCAATAAACTCAACCTTTTCTTCAAAACTTATATCTTCGCACACTTTATCAAAGAAAGGGTAAAGATTAACTACTACCATATCAATAGTATTTATTCCTTTAGCTTTGATAGTTGCCATATGATCTTTATTATCTCTTATTGCAAGTATTCCACTATGAATAACCGGATGCAATGTTTTAACTCTTCCATCTAATATTTCTTCAAAGCCTGTAATATCAGAAATTTCTACTACTTTTATTCCATTTTCTTTTAAATACTTAAAAGTTCCGCCTGTAGATATAATCTCTACCCCATTGTTTTGAAGGGTCGTTGCAAGTTCTAAAACATTATTTTTATCAAAAACACTTATAAGTGCTGTTTTAATCATTAAAATTCCACCTTTCCAATAGCTAATACTTTTCTACCCACAATTTTTATTGCACCCTCGCTTATTAATTTAATAGCTTCAGGTAATGCTATATGTTCTTGTTCGAGTACCCTTAGTTGCAAATCTTTAGCCTCGTCACCGCTAAAAACCTCTACAACCTTTTGAATTATAATTGGACCTGAATCTGTACCTTCATCAACAAAATGCACAGTACACCCTGAAACTTTAACGCCGTACTCTATAGCTTTTTCATGAACCTTAATACCATACATTCCACCACCGCAAAAGGCTGGAATAAGTGCTGGATGAATATTAATAATTTTATTTTTAAAGACTGAAAGAAGTTCACCTTGAAGAATAGATAAAAAGCCAGCGAGCACTATTAGATCTACTTTGCCTTCTAATATTCTGAGTATTTCACCTGAAATCTTAGAACCATACTCTTTTCTATCTAATATGTATGTTTTTATATTTTTAGATTTTGCTCTATCTACGCCATATACATCTTTCTTATCACTAATTACAGCTTCTATAGAGCAGTTTAAATAACCACTTTCAATATTATCTATTATAGCTTGAAGATTGCTTCCGCTTCCTGATATTAATACGGCTATTTTAAGCAAACTCCGCCACCCCCGGCCTCAACATGCCCGATTTTATATGCTCTATCTCCTAAATCACTAATAGTTTTTATAACTTTTAAAAC
>JBLHPD010000153.1:0-12097 GCA_047624165.1 Clostridium sp.
TTCTTATATTTTATTTTTCTAAAATCACTGACTTTAAAATTATCTAGCATTGACCCGCCGAATGAATTTTTAAAAGTACTATTGTTATTCAGCATGCGTCCATCACATTTAAACCCCATGCCCTTCAAGAAATTCACTGAAGGTACATATATTGAGTTCTAACTTACTGAAATCAAATAAATCTATAAAACTTGCGAACTCAAGCGCTATTTTAAAATAAACTAAAGATGAATTTAACACATGAAAGTCCTTTACTTCCCACTCTATTTTAATACCATTGTCAGTTATTACCACATGAGTTGGTTTAACTTGTAAGTTTCTTAATATTTCTAAATAAATTTGTATGTTCCCTTCAGTTTGCTCTATATTATTTTCATTAATAATTGGAATTTTATAAATGTCATAAGCCAAGGCTGAGAATATACAACCACTTTTTTCACCTGAATAATGACTTTCATCAACCTCGTTTGTAACAAATGCCTGTACAACTGCCATTTGATTCTCTGAAAAAATACTATCACTTTTTTTATCAAGATTAAGCATTTCTGGTCTATCTAATACTGTTTCCATAATAATCCCTCCAAATTTTTATAGTCATTTCCTTATTGCAGCATATTTCTTTACTATAGATTAAAACTCTCCTACTTATTTTTTAGAATTCGAGTGTTAAACCAAAAAAAAACCAGTATTTAAGAATTGCTTTCACAATTGCTTATATACTGGTTAAACCTCTAAGTAAATTACTTAATTTCGATTTATTCTATTGTCTCTTTTTAAATATTTCAATAATATTTTTTCATCGAGACAACCTTCATATTCTATTGCCTTAACTATACAACATGTATCAAATAACGTCAACATATTTTTTATATGATTTATTATTATTTTTATTTTTTAATTAGAGCTATTTCTACCATGTAAAATTAGCTCCTTTTTTATTATATAATATCATTTATATATCTTGATTTATGCATGAGATGTTTCACTAAAGTATTCTACGAACTGGCGGCTAAATATATACTGTCACTGATTACGAAAAAGCCTTGACTTGAGATTCTACTCTCTTTCTGTAATTGTTTCTATTTTCATTTTGTGAATACTCTCTTTTTAATAATATGTAAAGGCTATTTTGAATGTCTGTTCAGAGTTTAAAATTAGTATTTATTGTTTTAGATCTATGTTCTATGCAAAACTTCAAGGAAATTCACTGCAAAAGAATTATATTATCCAACACAAAATCACCTTTCCACCCATATCAACACTTAGCGACATTTTCACGAGTACCCTTTTGAAGGCATAATTTAAATAATGTAGACAAGCTGTAATAAATTTAAGTTGAAACATATATTATTTCTTTGAATATAAATTAAGAATTCAAAGGAGGAACAATAGATGATTAAAGTAACTCACAAAACAGAAACAGAAGATCTAAACAGCTTACCATCAGAGGTTGTAGCCAAAATAGTAGAACTAGCAACAATACTTGATAGTAACTACGGACATACAAGAGATGAATACCTTGACCTAGGTGGCTATATTCTAATAGCAGAGGATGAAAGAGATGTTGTTGAAATAAGAAAAAAAATAGATTTTAATTATACTTTGCCAGAATATGTGGACTTAATAAGTTGCTCCAATGGTG
This sequence comes from Clostridium sp., assembly GCA_047624165.1. GTDB lineage: Bacteria > Bacillota > Clostridia > Clostridiales > Clostridiaceae > Clostridium_AD. The sequence continues at coordinate 1,643 of JBLHPD010000153.1, forward strand.
AAAGCTACACTAATTCCCTTATGATCCTAAGCTCCGATTATAGTATAAGCATTATTATGCGTGAAAGTCTAACTCCTAAAGAACTGCTAAAGTACATGGAGAATAGCTATGAATGATATTAATACTGAAATACTATCTCAGAAATTAGTGTCTGGTTTCGATGAATCACTTGTTGATGATTGATTATTTCCTGCTACTGTTTTGAGTTACACAAGTGACATTAGAGTCTTTCTCAAATGGCTAGAATCTAAGGGTAATATTTTGACAGGCAAACTAATGAGATTTCATATTACAACCTATAATACTTGCAATATACAAAATAACTGTTGAACTTATTTAAGTAGTATAGATAATTTTGAATCCCTTAGATCAATAAAAGATGCAGGGGATTTTTCATGCTATTTTTTCTAGTAATATAACTAGTAAGTATTGTAGAAAATTGTTGTGTTAAAGTGCGCAAAATAAATATAATAATAAGTATTTTTAAGGTATAATGTAACAGTGATTACAAATATATTAACAAATGGGTTGAGTATTAATATTAGATATAACATGTATTCACATATAAATAAGGGGGAATATAAATGGTAGAGAAAAATTTATATAGGGGGTTTTCAAAGTTTGTGATAGCTGTAATAATTATATTTTCTGTTAGCGGTGTGGTTTATGCTGAAGATGGAGATATATACAATGCAAGTAACACGAATCTAGGAGGAATAGGAAATATACTACTTCATAACAAATCAGATATCTTTAATATGATAAGAAATATGAGCAAATACGGTTACGAAGTAAATAACAAGATATACAACGCATCAGAAGCAAATGATCAATTTGCTAAAAATCCTAATGAAACAGTTATAGCTGTACAAAAAGCTATAAAAGCAAATCTTATACCAAAAGGGGACGTTCCAGATACATCAACACCCATTTCTATAGGCGTTGTTCCTGACATTTCTTCAAGTTCTTTCGGTTATGATATAGCTACTGAAATAGCTAATCCAAAATATAAAGGCAGATTAGCTGGTACTGATGCGTATAAAGCATCGGCAGATTATGTATCGAATGCGTTTCAAAAGCTTAATCTAGTTCCTTCAGGAGATAATGGTTCTTATCTACAAAAATATAGTATGAACATCGCAGAGTACACAAGTATACCAACTCTGAATATAAAAGACACAGAATTAACATTTCTAAAAGATTTTAAACTTCATGGAAATACTTCATCAGGTACAATCAGTAGTAACGAAACAGTATTCGTTGGAAACGGATATGATGAAGATTATTCAGGTATTAGTGTTACAGGTAAAACTGTTCTATTAGTAGGCGATACTTTATCAAATAAACCTATGGGGATACTGGACAGAGCATCACTTGCTAAAACTAACGGAGCATCATCAGTTTTGATTATACCTAACGCATACATGGGCATAAATACATTTGAAAAACCAATAAAATACGAAGGTGTATCATTCCCTATCTTCTATATAACTAAAGATGCTTCTAAAACTTATTTAGGAATAGATACTTCTTCAGCCACAATAGGAACAACTTCTAATGCTAAGATCAAAGGTAATATTGCATTAACTAAAACTTCTGGTGCAAGTTCTTATAATGTAATGGGAATGGTTAAAGGAGTAGACCAATCTAAGACTATAGTTATTAGTGCAAGTCTCGATGGGTTTGGTTCTTTACCAGATGGAAGAACTGCTAACGGTGCATCTACAAATGCAGCAGCTATTGGTGATATATGTGATTTAGCTAAGTATTATGTAAATGCAAAGCCTGAATGTAATATATTATTTGTTGCATTTGGTAGCCAAGCTGAACTAATGGAAGGTTCAAAGTATTTTGTAAATAACTATTCGAATATTAACAATGTGATTGCAAATATTGATGTATATGACATTGGTAATCCTGCAAGTGGTAATATGATATTTAACTGTATTGATAAGAACTATATAGCGCTACATGACGCTGCTTCAAAGTCAGGAGAATATCTACTAGACACACCATCAGAAGTGAATTATCCTTTTGGTAATAACTATCAGTTCTTTACAAAGAATATACCTAGTATGTTTATAAGATATGGAGGCACTACAGATTCATTAAATGATAACAATATTCAAATAGATGCAATGACTAAAGTAAAGACTAATATAATAAATATTGTGACGAATCTTGTACCAAAACAAGTAGTAGTTGATCCTTCTCAACCAACAAAAGAATATGTAGCTTCAATTGATGAAACTATGAATGTACTTGAATCAAAATATGTAAAATTGTATTATGAGGATAACTACGAAGTGGCTGCTAAGGCTGCTATATCAGGAATGGATGAAATATACGATACTGTTTTATGGTGGAACTATAATCCAGCGATGCCTACTGAGAAATACAAAGTTTATTGTGTCGATGAATGGGATGAAGGATGGGAAGTTACTAATAGACTAGATAAGAAAGGAACAGGAGAACAAGGTGGCGGTTATCAAAGCTTTACTGATTATAGTATGAGTATAGTGCGTTTAACTGAAGAGACACAGTCTAATAGCATTTTTGGGACATTTGCTCATGAATTCAATCATACAGCAGCGAACCATACTTCTGTTGCTAATAATACTTTTGCCGATGGTGACAATCAAGAAATATCAGGTCATTTGTATGCTTTTAGCATAGGTATGAATTTGAATGGAAATTTAAAACCCTATTATATAGAAGCAGTATCTGATTTAGCACCAGGCAAGGATCCGCTAACAGTAGATTGGTCCGAATTTACTGCAAACAATCATATGACTTTAACAACTCCTATTCAATGGACTATGCACTGCGATAAATTAGCCAGTGTTGAATATTACATCTGGAAGACTTATGGTAAAGAAGTTTGCAGAGACATCCAATATCAGTTCTATAATGATCCTAGACCATCAGTACAATCAGTACTTGAAAGTAAACTAAACAAAGACTTTGATACTATCATAAAAGAATGGTATGCATTTTATCAATAGAAATAATATATAATATTAAATCCCTTACATAAATAAAAAATGTAAGGGATTTTTCATGATATTTATTTCTAATACTATAACTAAGATTTATCTAGACAAGCGAATCAAAATAGGTAATAAATATATATCATAATAATGTGGTACATTCATACATGATGAAAAGTTCCCTAGGAACATATGAATAAATAAAAGGAGGAATTATATGTTAATAGAGTGGACAATAGCAGGTGCAATGATAGCAACTAGGATGATAGATGCTATTTTATACTCAAATCTTAGTAAGTAAGAACAATGTTAAAAAAATTGGTACACTAAAAAGCATGTATCGTACAAAGTAGCGATAGTAACCATTGCATAACTTTATAATGATGTGTAGGAACATACAAAAGTGAATTTATAATATAAAAAACATATAGCCGTTACGTATAAAAATCAAATAAATGGAGGTAAGGAAAATGGCAGTAGCTAAAAGTAAGAGCACTACTAAACAAGGACTAGAGGATGTTGAATTAATACCTATAGAAAAGATTGTAAAAGGAAGGCAGCCTGTGGAGTTTAAAATCAGTGAAGACGCTAAGAAAATAATTGAAGAATTTAAAGAGAACCTAGTTAAAGACAATAAGGCATCTACAACTATTAAATCATATATTTTTGATATTAATAGCTTCATTTCTTTCGTTGAAATTGAAGGGGTAGTATTTACTGGCGAATTTAATACTTCTCAGTACGGTGACTTTATAAAAGCTCAAATCGAACTTAAGGTTAAACCTAACACCATTAATAAACGGATAAACAGTTTGCAGCAGTTCAATATATATTTATTATTAAAAAAATATATGAAAGGTGTAATTATAATATCTAAAAATGATAGACTTGCAATAGGTTAACCACTACTTTACAGGAACATTAAGAACATAATAAACAATGTATATGTGAAAATATATCGGCATCTAATCTCAAATTAATGAGGCTAGGTGCTATTTAATACCCCAAAATAAGTACGAGAGGAATGAGAACAATGATAAAAAGATTACTAACCGTAATAGATATTGAATATCTTGAAAGAAGAACTAAGAAAGCAATAGGTGAATTTGGTATAGAGAACCTAATGGATTACACCGTAGATTCTATTGAAGGATGTGATTTAACTGATTTTTATAAAACTATAGTAGAGGAAGTACTCATTGAGGATACATATATTTCTGTCTCAGAAATAAGTGATGGTAAATACGAAGTAACCATTGAATTTGAAGGGTTAGATAGATTTTACTACATTAGTAGTTATTCCTGGGATACAGTAGAGATTATAATAGAAAATCTAGTGAATAATGTAATAATTCCTCACATAAAAAGGGGGAGAACATCATGTCTAAATCAATCTATTGCATAGGAAAAAAAGTAGGAGAGCAAATGGTAATGAAGGTTTGTGAAAATGGAGATAAGAAAATACCTGCTAAAAGAGTAGATATAGTATCCATCAAGATGGTTCGCGAAGGCAGTATTTTGTATGATATAAGAAAAATAAGCAGTCCAGCAGATGCTGTGGAGTTGGGAAGGAGATTTCTTGATGAATGTGATAGGGAAAATTTAATCGTATGTTGTGTTGATACAAAAAATCAACCTATATCAATATCTGTAATTAGTATAGGAAGTTTGAACTCTAGCATAGTCCATCCAAGAGAAGTGTTTAAAACGGCGATTTTAGCGAATTCTGCATCTATAATTTTGTTCCATAATCATCCATCTGGTGATGTAACTCCATCATCAGAAGACATTAGCGTGACTAAGCGATTAGTAGAGGCTGGTAATATTATTGGCATTTCGTTGCTCGATCATATAATAATTGGTGAAGGCAATTACTGTAGTTTAAAGGAAAAAGGGCTACTTTAGAATAAGGAGATGAACATGATGTTTGATAAAAATAATAGATTCATGACAAAAGGAATTCAACAAGAAATTCCACTAGAATTACAGCTTTTAATGTGGTCTTATATAGATACGTTAAAGGAACAGGGAAATGAATTAGACTATCTACAGGTATTTGAACTAACTGAGCATAGAGCTGATGATATATTCTACCAAATAATAGACCATAGAGAAGAGATTCCTGAATACAATAAGACATATAAAATACTTACTAAAGAAACAGTAACTGCAAAAGTGTTTGTCATTGATGACGAGAGGTATTCTACAATGTTACTAGCAAGTGAGTACTAATTGATGGGGGGAATAACATTGAATAAAGATCTAGTAAAAGGAGCTATGTTTGCTATAGATGAAAAAAAGAGACTTGGTACAATGAGAGTTGATTGGGCTGACGGGAGAATTTGTAATCAATGGAATCCAACAAAGTTGTTGATGGAGCTAAAAGCAGACTCGAAAATTGACTTAGGGAAATTACAACTGGAGTTAAACTATCTTCAATATGAGCTTCTTTCAACCTTTAAGAGTGTCGAAAATTATTGTGGTGATATTGGTTACGATAGTGAGACCCTGTTCTCAATTTCATTAGAATTAGCAGACTATGCAGTTAAACTGATACCGGTTAAAGATGCTTACAGCTATATTTACACTTATCAAAAATAATAGAAATCAGATTATAATAAATCTTATTCCACAATGTTACTAGCCAGTGAATACTAAAAAAACTAAATTCTTAATATTATAAGAAAGAGATGTATTAGCAAAATGACAATTTGCTTCCAAGCATCAAGAAACTTAAGGAAAAAATATACCCCAATTTTTGGGGTATATTTTATAGTATTTAGCACCAAAAATTGGGGTATATTTTAAAAGACAAAACTATTTAAAAGACTTACTGTCAAGATGAAATAATGTTAGAAGCGTGGGATCAATTCTTTTACCCTTGTATGCAATCATGGGATTGAGATAGTAGTTTACACTTCTTTTTATCTTTGCAGATGTAAGTACGCCTTTTTTAACTAATGCAGCTATGTGCTTGTCTACAGCATTTACTCCTAATCCTAAAATTAATGTTAGGTCTTTTTTAATCATAGGGGTACCGTCACTATTTGTGATAAGATTATTTTCATAGTTAATATAATTAGAAAGAGTATATATAATGCCCATTTCAGTTGTAGAAAGACCATAGTTTGTATTTATTTTTTTAATGTAAGACTTAAAGACCTTAACGAAGTATTTTTCAGGTTTCCATATAGGCCTGTTATCACCTAGAACAGATACAGATATAGATAAAGAGTCTACATCAAAACCCTCAGATTCCAATTTTTTTTTCTCTTTTAAAGCAGCATCTCCGATCCTGCGCTGAAATATAATAGCATCATTATTTTTTTTCATACCAATTTGGGCTTTAGTTTTATTACTCATTAATAACGCCATCCTTAGTTACAGAAAAATAAGCAGCAATAAGCTCATTTAGAAAGGATGATACGTTATCAATACTACACTGATCTTTTAACTCTTTAATATTTTCAATGTTTTGGGGAGTAAAGTAACAAGCCATTCTAATATGCTTAGATTTGTATCTATCATCTACATTTTTCTTAGGTCTACCTCTCCTATCTGTAATGTAACCAAGGTTAAGTAGCTGCTCAGATAGAAATTTCTTTTTTCTAAGCTGCAAGTTTAAAATCCTATTTAAGTGAAATAATTCTGAGCCAGAAGATAGTGATGTGTCTTGTTTCTTTAGTGATTTAATTAAAGATTTGCAATCCTCTAGTTTAGTTAAAAGCGATTTGATCTTATTATCCTTTAGTTTCTCAGTATATTCTGAGAACTCTACAGCACAAACAGTGTTTCTAATTTCATCATTCATAATATCTAATACCTCCAAAAAAAAATTTAATATTAATATTATTGTTAATTCGGAGGAACCCAAAAACAGTTGAAAATAGAATCTATGTGGTACATAGAAAGGTGGGGAGAATCTCTAATATTGGGGTGTCAAAATAAATTAAAGTAATTTGAAACTATGAACAACTACTTGCTGCTATAAGCGAAGGTAGAGAATACAACAGATTCTAAAAAAGACAGCTTATTTTTTCATTAGCACATATAGAAAAAGAAAACAATATAATAAAAATCGACGTCGATGTTAGCGTCGATACTATTGTAGATAAAAATTAGAGCTAAAGAAGGGAGAAAAAATATGGACTTCAATCCAAATGAGCACAGACAGAAAAAAAGGGAAATACCCTTTCTTTCCGATGGTAATAACAAACGTCAAAGCAAAGGCGAAACATCAATAGGAATAAAATGGGGTGAAGTAGCAGAAATGGAACTTGAAGAGGATGAAGAATTCATAGAGGTAACCGATAATGTGAAGATCATAAACACGGTGGTTGAACCCCTTAATGATCATATGTTAATTGGTAATAAGAAGGTTAATATAGTTAAATTTCAACCAAAAGAAAAGGTAGAGGATACAGAAAAGTTAACTATATATCTACCAAAAAGCCTAATTTCCACATTGAAGTTACTAAAAGATCAAAAATCCATAGTAAGCTGTAGCCAGTGTGTAAAATTTGCATTAGTAGACTATCTAACCACATAATTAAGCAATAGTAATTTCTACTTTGTGGTAAAAAAAGAGCTAATCCTAAATGGTAGGATTAGCTTGATTAAATTGTCAACAATACACTAACTTTCAATAAAACAGGAATAAATAAAACAGGTATTCTTATTACTATAATAGTATATTCCCAAATTAAATAGCGATTTAGGGTTTTACAATTTTACCGAATTATTTAGATTATGGAGTCAATTATTTGTGACTGATTTACTATTATCCCTTATATTTCAACAACTGATGCTGTAGCATCCACGCCTAAATATTTTTACTGTAAGGTTTCCCAAAGTTTTGCATTCAAACCCATGTTTCATATAAACCTACTTTTAGACTTTTAGTGAACTATTTTTATATTATTTGTTTCTGTATTATGTTTGGCAATAGTCTTATTAGCTTTCCTTCTTCTATCACTTTTAGTTTAGACATATACTGTACCGCCTTTTTAGGTTCAAATTTATCCTCATCAATTAGGTCTAGCATATCTATAATTAAATCTATTCTAGTTTCCTTATTTAATATATCATCTTCTGTTATATACTTTCTTTGGTCTTTTTCTCTCATAGAATCACCTCTATATGAGTTATTGACTAATTTTTTATATTTTAATCATTTTTCTATAGTTTTAAGATACCGTTCATTGCTTAATATACCTTGTATGGTTTCTTGCACCTCCTGAGGTATAACCTTCTGCTTTTCGTTTTCTCCTAAATATACTATTTCAATCATTAATACCACCTCCTCAAATAGCTAAATCTATCCCATTTATAAGTTTAAATGATATCTTTAACATACAAAGCCTAAAACAGATTTTACTCCATTTTAGGCTTTTAGGCGTTCACTACATTATTGGGATTATGCAGTGATTATTTGTGGCTGTTTTTCTGTATGTTCTTCTTCTATTCTAGCCAAAATTTTTTCAAACTCAGTATTTTTCTCTTTATCATATATATTTTTTTCACTATCTTTACCTTCTAGATAAAATTCCTGCCCAATATAATCAAGTAGCATATTAGTATAAAAATCTAATATTTGTATAATAAACGCTTTTAATTCACTTATATTATCGATACATAAATCAAAATCGTCATGCTTGTTTTTATCAAATTTATTTCCATGCCCTATTGCATTTCTATTACCCAATAGACTGCTATCAATATACTTTTCTCTAGACCTAAAAGCATCTACATATTTTATTCCCATTATATTAAGGATATTTTTAAATACTTTAGAACTTAAGTTATGGTGTGTATTTATTATATCTGCATCAAATTCATCTTCCATACTTATTGCAACTTTAAATCTTTTTGTATGAAGATTACGATATTTAATCATAAATTCTAATTCCTTACTTAAGTTAAGTTTTTCTTTTCCATCTATAGTACTTGATATATCGGTTTTTAGTGATATAGCTTTGAAATTAATTGTTAAATCACATATATTTATCTTTTTTTTAGAGATGTACAATATGTATAATTTGCTAGTTCTTTTAATATATCCCTCCCAATGAGCATATAAGACTAAAATAATCGATTTGAATAAAACATCATTCTTTTTGTCACTTGTTAACAAAAACAATTCAGAAATTTCTTTCTTTCGCCACGACAAGTCTGCATATATTAATTCTTCAAAATCATCATATTTCATTTTGAAAGTATTCCTTAGAGAATTTAGCCATCTCTTTAAATCTGGCTATTGCTTTTACTCCTCTCTTAGCTGCATTATTGAATCTATCCTCATTATACATATTAATTATATCTGTTTTGAACTCATCCTTTGATTTACCACTTATTACATCAATATTATTAGCTACTCCACCTGTAATAGCTTCGAAGCTTGAATTAGAAAATGCTCCTTCAAATTTAGATTTACTACTATTGTATTTTTTAAATGTATTCGCTCCTAAAGTTTTTGATAAATAATCAAAAGTTCTCTTAAAAATATCAATCTCTTTATCTAAATCAAACCCACTTATTTGTATTACTCTAATTATTTCTTTATCAATAAAATGTGACAATTTATCTTGAGAAATATTATAATTATCATAATCTACTATATCTAATTTAGCAATTAAATACCTTATTATCAATTCCATATGATATTCTTCTTTATACCGCTCTTCATTTATAATTAAGCATTTTTTGAAATTAGGATAGTTTTTCAAACCATTTATTGTCACATAAAATTTTTCATCTGTCATAATTAAAAGGCAATTTCTAATTTCCTGAGGTTCTAGATGTAATCCCCCTGTATTTAGCCTTTTAAACAATTCATATTGTGACTGTATACTATTTTCAGTTAAGATTATATTAATTCCAATCTTACCTCTTCTCAAAATTCTTTTCATGTCTAGTGGCAAAGTATCCCAAGTAAAACCAACAAGAGCTGGTAAATATGCCGTTTCTTCTAAAACCAAAGGGTTAAATCCAGGTAAATCTCCTGTAAGTTGAAGTAGTGTAGATATTCTTTGTACACCATCAACTATATCCCATTTCCCATCCTTTTTTTGAGCTACAAATATTTCTGGAATTGGAATACCTATTAATATTGATTCAATAAAATTTGTCTTTTGCTCATCATTCCACCTGAATAGTCTTTGAAATGCTGGATTCAACTTTAATTCTCCATCCTTATATAGGTTAATTAACTCCCCAATTGACATGCTATAACTATCTGTCTTTATATTTTTTCTTTCTTTTTCTAATTCTTCTAGTAATTTGTCCTGCTTCATGTCATGTTCCCCCTTTTTATAATTGAGCTCTCACGGAAACTCTTTAGAGCCCGTGATTACTCATTTTTAATATCATTAATTTTTATTAATTCCCCCATTTTTTTTGCATAAAACGCTTGACAAGTCTGTAAAATTTTGAAAATATCCTCCTAAAGACATGTTTTAAAAGGAGG
>JBLHPD010000154.1:0-12051 GCA_047624165.1 Clostridium sp.
AAATGTAGTTTGTTGCGTATTATTTTTGCAAAACATAGTAATCCTCCTCAAAGTGGTTATTTTGGTATTATTATATCATAAGTTCTGCGTTTGGAAGTAATTACAAGCTTTTTGTGGGATAATCATATTATATAATATATCATTTAAATTTCTATTTTATAACTAAAAAGCCTGTTAAAAACAAGTATAGAAAGGAAGATAAAATATGTTTAATATTTTTAAGGTAAACGGTAAAAAAAGCATTGTCGCTCTTATTATTAGTATTTTACTCGCACAAGGTGTAGGCTTTTTAAGTGGTTTTTTAAGTATGACATCACAAAACACCTATGAAAATTTCAATAAACCTTTCTTTTCACCCCCTGGATGGGTTTTCCCTGTAGTATGGACAATACTATTCTTTTTAATGGCTGTAGCTGCCTACAGAATTTGGATGAAAGGTAAGTCCGGGGAAGATGTAAGAAAAGCATTAGTGTTATATGGCTTCCAGTTATTCTTAAATTTCCTTTGGCCCATTATATTTTTCAGATTTAGGCTATATGCAATAGCTTTTTTAGAATTACTTCTATTAATAGTATTTATCCTTTTAACTACTTTTGAGTTTCATAAGATAGATAAAATTGCGGGTTATCTTATGATTCCATATATAGCTTGGGTATCCTTTGCTGGGGTTTTAAATTATGCTATATGGATGCTTAATTAAGAATTTTTACTTATAATCTGAGGGCGTACCCCATAGTTCCTGACGATTAAACATAGGATAAACAGAATTAAACTTTATATAAATAGGTGCTTCATCTAAAAAAGAATTTTCTATGAAAAATTCTCTGTCTCCATACCTTAGAGCCCTTAATGCTAGTGGTAGTTCTTTAACAAAAATGTTATTTCGTACTGCTGACATTACTGGGTTCTTTTCTTTATCTACCATAATATTAACTATCAGGGCATACTCATTATTAAACATACTCCATTCTGCCAGCACTTCATCTCTCATGTCATTAATTTTATCATATTCATATTTTGCTGCGATAGTCAAAAATAGCTCTCCAGTAATATCTGAATGAGTAAGCGTATATTTTCTAGGAATAAGCGGTTTTGTTTCACTTGTACCGATGCCAAAATTCACTTGTAACTTTTCAGTATTTAATTCTTTCAAAATTTTCCCTCCACAATATAAATTTATTATATACATTATGAAGTTAAGTGTTGTTATGTACTGGTAATTGAATATATTTTTATTAAATCTCATAAGTTTTAACCACGTTGATAATAGTATTTTATGGTAGTATAATAAATAAATGAACTAGAGTAATTATAAATTAATAGGACAAAAGGAATTTTTAATTATGGACCCAGATGGTTATTTATTAAGATTTGGTCAAAATTTAGGAGAAGGCAACGTTTAAAATAGGAGGAACTATGAATTTAAGTTACAAAGTAAAACAAGTAACAAGTCTAAATGATAGATGTACTAAGTGTGGGTTACCATTCATAAATTGCATTTGTTATAAATCGCCTAAAATAAAAACTAATGCAAGGATTTGGATTTTATCTACAGAAAAAGAATTCTACAGACCATCTAATACTGCAAGGCTATTAGCACTTGCTAATCCAAATTCAACAGAGATTTTCCTTTGGGAAAGAACGAAGATACCTGATAAGTTAGTAGACAATTTAAACAATGAAATATATGCGCCATTCTTACTTTTTCCCATAGAAAATTATGAAACAGAGGACCGAAAAGTCGAATACAAAAATACAGGTAAAATACCTGCATTTATTATAATAGACGGTACATGGAAGGAAGCACGAAAAATATTTAGAAGAAGTGCCTATTTAGAAAAAGTTCCAATTATTTCATTAGAACCAAATTTCAAGTCTAAATATGATTTAAGAAGAGGAGTCGTCGATGGTAACTTATGCACAATAGAAGCCGCAATAGAAGTATTAATCATAAATGGCGAAATTGAAAATTCACAAGTTATAAATGAGTTTTACAATTTATTTTTAAAGAGCTATAAGACAAGGCCAAGTGGTCACGAACTTTCTAATAAAATTTGAAAATGCCATCCAAAAGGATGGCAAAATGACAACTATAATTAATATATAAAATAATTTATCGCTAATAAATGTTTAAATAATGTAAATTACTGCATTAGTTGTGTAAAATTACTAGATTGCTGATCTTTAATTTTCTGTTTACCCTCTTCCATAAATTGAGAGTCTTTTGGAGATAACATATATAAAATTTCTTGAAGTTCCCCAACGTGTCTTCTTTCTTCATCTGCAATGTGATATAAAACTTTTTTAACTATTTCGTGAGATGTAGACATTGCATGCGCTTCATACCCTATAATAGCCTCAAGTTCACCAGCAATATCAACACGAATTGCTTGCGCTAACTCTTCATTTGACATTTGTCTTGGTACATTTGCAACGAATGGATTTCCTAATACCGCCATATATTTTTAGCTTTATGTAAATTATTATTCATTTATAAATTATGAGCGCGATTAAAATAAAAATATAATAGTTGAGATTTTTATATGCTACAATCTATATGGATGTTATGATAAAATCATTATGTCACTAATTAAAGCGCCCTAAATTCTAGTTACGATTGGAGTATCTCAAATGAAAAGATTTAAAAAATTTTATATAGAAATTACAAATGTATGTAATCTTTCCTGCAGTTTTTGCCCGCAAACACTTAGGGCCCCTGAATTTATGAAGATAGAGACCTTTAGCAAAATATTAGACCAAATAAAACCGCATACGGATTATATATATTTTCATGTTAAAGGCGAACCATTTTTACATCCTAAATTAGATGAATTTTTGAATTTAAGTTATAAAAAAGGTTTTAAGGTTAATATAACTACCAATGGAACTCTAATAAGCAAAGTGAGGGACAAAATACTTCTTGCGCCTTCGCTAAGACAGATTAATTTTTCCTTGCATAGCTTTGATGGTAATGAACATACTTCTAATAAAGATGAATATATTAACAATATCATTTCCTTTGTTAAGGAGTCTATAGATGTAACTGATACTTTATTCTCTCTAAGATTATGGAATCTAGATATGGATAACACAACAAATCTTGAGGTTAAGAAAAATCATGACTTGATTTTAATAATTGAAAATGCCTTCAATTTATCCTATAAAATTGAAGAGGAGATAAACCCAGGTAGAGGTATTAAAATTTGTGATAAAGTATATTTAAACCAAGATCATGAATTTCAGTGGCCCGCTTTAAACGTCCCAGAGGATACAAGCCCTGGTTTTTGCTATGGACTTAGGAACCAAGTAGCCATATTAGTAGACGGAACAGTAGTACCCTGCTGCCTTGATGGTGAAGGTGTAATTAACCTAGGTAATATTCATGAAACTCATTTTTCTAAAATAATTGAAAGCTCGCGCGCTATCAACATTTTTAATGGCTTTTCTAGAAGAGAAGCGGTTGAAGAATTATGTAGAAAGTGCGGTTACAGAAAAAAATTTAAATCTTATTAATTATATGGGTTAATTATATGGATTAATTTATCAATAATGGATATACTATTATCTATAAGTTGTAAAAATTCATAATAAAAGGGTGATAATATGAGAGTGCCAAATCATATCGGCGTAATTCCCGATGGAAATAGAAGATGGTCTGTAGATAATGGTTTATCAAAAGATAAAGGATATAACTTTGGACTAGACCCTGGTTTGTCTTTGTATAAAATTTGCAAAGAAATGGGTGTAAAAGAAATAACCTATTATGGATTTACTACTGACAATACAAAAAGACCACCCTTGCAAAGAGAAGCTTTTGTTAACGCTTGTGTAGATGCAGTAAAGCTTTTAAGTACGCAGGATGCTGATTTATTAGTAGTAGGGAATAGTGACTCACCTATGTTTCCTAAAGCACTACTTCCATACACCTTGCGTAAAACCTTTGGCAAGGGAGGTATAAAGATAAACTTTCTCGTAAACTATGGTTGGGAATGGGATCTAAGTAATCTTACTCAAAACAAAAGTAGCAAAAGAAGTAATATATTTAACTGCATAAAAACTAATGATATTTCTAGAGTAGATTTAATTATTCGTTGGGGTGGTAGACGTCGGCTTAGTGGATTTCTTCCCTTGCAATCAATATATTCTGACTTTTATGTTATAGATGACTTTTGGCCTGATTTTAAACCTGAGCACTTATCAAATGCTTTAAATTGGTATAATGAACAGGATGTTACTCTAGGTGGTTAAGGCATCTGAAAAAATAACTAGTTAATATTCTAGTCTATTTTTCCAGATGCCTAAGTTAATTTTATTATTTAGAAATAGATATAAGTTTTAAAATAAACTATATCTATTTTTTTATATGCTAAAATATGATATTATTAAATTAAATTTCTATCTTTATACTTTCTTAAAGGAGTTTTCTATGGCTAATGAAAAGATAATTTGTTATAAATGTGTGTATTACTATATTACTTGGAATCCTGCATTCCCTAAAGGTTGTAAATTTTATGGTTTCAAATCATTAAATTTGCCTTCCATACTCGTAAAGCAATCATCTGGGATATCTTGTGGTAAATTTACACCAAAATAAAAATAATTCTAATCTTCAAACCTTTTATTTTGGTCAATTATCTCATATGCGTTGGGCTCAGCCACTTCTTGCCTTATGGTGCCATCCTCATTAAGACCTGTAACTATTGTAGGTATATTTACTAATTTACTTTCTATGCCTTCAATATTAACATATCTATCTAATTCACCTTTAAATTTTTCATATTCTCCGTTGCCTAATTCTCTTCCCCTCATAAGTCTCAAATTTCATCTCTCCTTTTTACTATTATGCTATCCATATGTATTTGATTATATACTCATTTTTTTATACGACACAAAAGGAAATAGCGCTAAAAATGTTTAAAAACATTCTTAACGCTATTTTGTTCTTATAAAATTATTTTTACTGAATGGATTTATTGAGAATATCCTCTTTGAATTTCTCTAGTCCTACTCGCTGAATAAAATCCCCTAGTTTTTCTCCCATATTCCCATTAGCTTTATAATATTCCATTAAAGTATCAACCACAAGCAGTACCTGTTCCTCTGTTAATCTATCTATAATAATATCAGCTACTCTAGGGTTAAACCCTCCACTACCACCTGCAACTATAAGATATCCCTCTTTGTCACCTATTACCCCTAAATCTCTAGCATAAACACTAGTGCAAGCATTTCTACAACCAGCTACCCCAATTTTTGTTCTACAAGGCATCTCCATGCCATGGTACCTCTTATCTAAAGTCATACCGATTTTCAAGGAATTTTGCTTCGCTCTTTTGCAAAATGCTGCGGGACACATGTGAACATTTTTAACTGAGTTTAGAGATTTAACACCTGGCTGCATGTCTAAATCTTCCCATACTTTTGCAACATCTTCAGCGTTAAGGCCTAATATTGCAATTCTCTGCCCTGATGTCATTTTTAATATTCCTTTATATTTTTCAGACACCTCAGCTATTTTTGAAAGCTGTTTTGCAGTTATAAATCCCCCTGGAATATGAGGTGTTACACCATAAGTTCTTTTTCCATCTCTTACTTTTTGAAGTACAGCATATTTAGGTTCCATTAAATTTCCTCCTATTCCATGGGTGCATAACAACCATTAATGCATAACAACCATTAATTATTATGTCCCTAAGTATATTTACTTTCTTATAATTTGATTCACTCCAATTATACTATCATACTCTAAACCTTTAATAAAATTAAATGTATATTCCTCATTAGAATTTTCAATAAATGCTTTAGTCCATGCATGTCTAAGATTATAAAATATATTTATATCCCCATTTACCATTTCCCAATATTTTTTATGAATGCAACTTGTAGTTTCCCATTCTAATATATTATTTTCTGATTTTATAATTCTTGTCACTCTATCACAAGGCATACCTTCTAATAAATAATTATTAAGGGCATTAAATATTTCTTCTGGATTTTCTGGATTTTCTTTTGCGATGTAAGTTTCCCCTAAAGTTTTTCCTTGCTGCGTAAAGCATTCCACCGCAATGCTCTGTGCTTCTTCTCCATACTCTTTAATCATTTCTGTTATTATAAATGCTGTTCTAGTTTCAACAAAGCTAATTTCATCTTGTAACCACCCATGTATATTGGATACATCAATTATATCCTCTATATTTTTCGTGGTGTCTATTGGCTCCCCATAAGCTAATGATTTTTGGGCAATATCTTTTGCATTAATTCCATATTTATCTATATAAATATTTTTTAAACTTTTCTCTAAATCCTCTGCCAGTAATATTTTATTAAATAACCAGGTGTGAATAGGTGCTAAAAATGCGCTCATTATTATTCCTCCAATATTTGTTTATTCTTTGAATCTATAAATTAATAATAATCTATTTAACCTAAAATTACAGTAACATATGTTACCATAAATATTTCACTAAAAACTGATTACTATTGTAAATTCTCAAAAAATAAAGAGAGCGTAAAAGCACTCTTTATTTTTTATACACTAACTAATTTAATTATTCATCAAACTTTATTGCCGATTTACGTTTTGCTTTTTTCATATCAGAAGCTTCAATAGTTTGTGGTTTTTTAGGTTTATTATCTTTTTCCTTTGCTGGCGACTTGATTTCTTTGTATGGCATAAAATCACTCCTTTATAAATTATTTTTTACTTATAAGATAATATTATTCATATATATTTTTTTACTTTATATATTTTTGAGGATTTATTGGCTCACCATTTTCTCTTACCTCAAAATGTAGATGGGGTCCTGTGCTATTACCAGTACTTCCTACTTCTCCTATTTTTTCGCCAAGCTTTACAACTTCACCTTTTTTTACAGTAATAGCACTACAATGTGCATATATAGTTTCTATGCCTTCGTTATGAGCGATTTTCACCACATTACCATATCCATCCTCCCAAGTTGCATAAGTAACCGTCCCATCTAATACAGTATTTATCGTTGCCCCTAAATTAGCCGCTATATCAATTCCTTTATGCATTTTTCCCCAACGCATACCAAAACCTGAACTTATGCTGCCTCTTGATGGACTATTCATATGCACAAGTTCAAGTATTATCGGTTTACTTGTTCCCACGTATATTTCTTTATTTTGAACCGGTGTTATAGTTTCTGTCTTTAAAAATTTTTCAGAAACTATGTTATTGTTGAGGGCTATTACCTCAGTAGTAACCTTTTTCATTCCATCGATGCCTTCGCGTTCAATCTTGCTAACCCCACTCATTAGCTTATCAGAGGATTTTATAATTGTAGTAGGATGTATGGTTTGTTCTTTACTTATACTCCCCACTACCTTAACAGTTATAAGTGGTATTTGATCTTTATTGTTATATATTATTAAATCATTTATAATTTTAGAATTTTCATATAAATCTCCTGTTTTAACCTTAACAGGCTCATAACTAATTTTATTTACTATATCTGTTTTTCTAATGTTATTTAGATTTGCCTTCTTAAAATAATAATCTTTTACACCATTCAAAATTTCTTTTCCTTGATTTTCAGTTGCGACATATGCAATTTTTCTATTATCAGATTTCATTAGAACTACATCTACAACTATATTAAATTTTTTTAACATTACTTTCTTAAGATTATCCCCACTTATAAACATAGCGTCATCATCTACTTTCACTTTTGCTAAAGTGAAATCCTGTATTGTAATTACGCTACTATATTTGGATTTAATTTCGCTTTGCAATTCCTTATATGTTTTACTAAATTCATTCTTACTTTTTACAAATGTTATAGTATTGGTCCCTATAGAAACTTTATAACCATAATATACGTAAATATTGAAATACATAATAGTGGCAGTAAATATGAGTGTTGTAAGTACCACACATATGTTATTTTTGTTCCGTTTTAAAGCATTCAAGATTATACCTCCTATAATACTTACTTAATATGCCCATTTTATCTAAAAATAAACATTAATAGATAGTTTATTTTTATTTCTATCTTTAACTATATGGTATACTATATGTTGAATAATAAAATTTCTATAGACTAAGATATTAAGTATAATTTATAATATCCATAATATACGTAGCCTATTATTTTGCATTTTAAAATTATAGTTCTATAATATAAAAAGAAAGGTAGTGACTTTATGAGCACTTTCATGTTTAAAAATGAAAACTATAAATATACTCCTGTGAGTAATATTTTTATAGATAAATTTATGCCTAGAGCTAGAGGAGAGTTTGTTAAGGTTTACCTTCTAGGGCTAAAATATTGTGCATCTGGAGAAATAGGTGCTACCTCTTCCGTTATAGCAAATACGCTTGGACTGCTAGAAACGGATGTTGTTAATGCTTGGAATTATTGGAATGATGAGAATCTAATTAAAATGACCCCCATTGATAATATGGGTAATTTCAACATTGAATTCCCTGAGTTATTAGATATACCTGATGAAAACATTCAGAATATAAGCTTACTTGAAGAACTAACTAATTCTTCAATAAAGGGTATGCTTCAAGAGATTGAAAAACTAATTGCTAGACCTCTTTCACCAAAAGAAATGACTATGTACCTAAGCTGGCAAAAAGATTATAATTTTGCACCAGAGCTAATACTTCTTTTAATTCAATATTGTGTATCAAAAGGTAAAGTAGACTATAGATACTTTGAAACTATTGCAATTGCTTGGCATGATGCTAATATTAAAAACATTGAAGATGCCCAATCCTATATAAAAAAACATGAGGATAAATGGATTAATATTAGAAAAATATTAAATTACCTAGGAATAAAAGCCCCCGAAATAATGAAACCCCAAGAACAAATATTAGATAAGTGGGTAAATGTTTATAAATTCTCTCTAGAAGTTATATTTAAAGCTTGCGATATTTGCTTTGATAGGCTGGGCAGAGCTGATTTTAAATATATTGATGGAATTTTAAATAGTTGGTTTAAAGATGGTATAAATTCTTTAGAGGATATTGAGAAAAAAGATAAAAAACGATCATTAACTACTAAAAATAATACTGCTGGTTCAAAGCCTTCCAAGGGTAGTTTTAATGATTATGAACAAAGAGCCTATGACTTTGATGAGCTTGAAAAGAAATTACTAGGATGGGATAACAATGATTAAAGGATATCAAACTAAAATACTAGCCGTGTATGATGAAATAAGACTACAAGAAGAAGCAGCTTTTAGAAAAAGAAAAACTCATATAGAAAATACTCACCCTGAAATTATCGATCTAGATCATAAAATAGGAAAACTATGTATAGAATTATCTATTAGCGCTTTAAAAAGTATTAATAATAGAGATGAGTATTTACATGCTCTGAGAGAAAAAATAATAGATCTAAGAATTAAAAAATCTGAGCTATTGGTTTCTAATGGTTTTGATATGGAATACTTGAATTTACATTATAGATGTAATAAATGCAATGATACAGGCTTTATTGGAAATACTAAATGCTCCTGCTTTAAGCAAAAGGTTGTAGATGTTTATTACACCGGTTCTGAACTTCGAGGCATGTTAAAAACCCATAATTTCGATAATTTTAAATTAGATTACTATCCCTCTAGAAAAAGTGATCTTGAATCAGAATCTCCGAGAAAGAACATCGAAAAGATTTTATCTAAATCTATGAGTTTTTTAAAAAATTTTGATACTACTGATGAAAATTTGTTATTCTATGGAAGCTCTGGCACTGGCAAAACTTTTCTGTCTCATTGCATTACAAAGGAATTACTCGACAAAGGCTCTTTTGTAGTATATCGAACAGCTGAGGAATTGATAAAAACTTTAAAAGAAATTCGATTTAATGGTGATACTTCTTCAGAAGAGTTATTAATAAATTGTGATTTACTTATTATAGATGATTTGGGTACTGAGCAAATTTCAGATTTTACTAAAACGGAAATGTTTAATCTACTTAACACCAAGTTATTAAAACAAAAAAAAATGTTAGTCTCTACTAATTTGACGCTTGAAAATTTATTGCATACCTACACTGAAAGAATAACTTCTAGGTTACTTGGAAATTTTATACTTTGCAAATTCTTCGGAGATGATATAAGAATAAAGAAAAATTTGAGTAAATCAAAATAGTATAAATAATTATCCATTAATAAAAGCACATATTACCTATAAATGCATTTAAGAAGTTTTTAAATTACTTCATAAATGCATTTGCAGTAATATGTGCTTTCTAAATATAATTAAATTTACTTGTTTTCATTGCTCCAATCAATATATACCACTGGTTTTATCAAATTCTTAGGTTTATCGCGCATTACATAGAATGCCTCTTCCAACTTTTTGAACCCATAATAACGATGAGTAATCATCTTTCCAGGCTGAATTCTCCATAACGAACCATGTTAAGTAGCCGTTCTATACGAACACGCCCACCCTCAGTTAAATCACCTCGAATAGTTTTACCAGCCATACCAAGACCAAATGAAAGTGCAGGAATTGGAAGCACCTTTTCAGTAAAGTAATTTACATTTGCAATATTACCACCACCACAACGAGTCATAGATATTGCCATCCCAAAAGTCTCTGCATTTCCTCCTGCAATTATTGTTGCATCTGTACCTCTACCATTAGTAAGTTCAAGCACCTGCTTTGCTATGTTTCCATCTTTATAGCTAATTATATCAGTTGCTCCATATTCTTTAGCTAATGCAACGCAATTAGGACGCGTTCCCACTGCCATAATCCGTGCTGCCCCACGAAGCTTTGCGCCTACAATACCCATAAGTCCAACAGGTCCTATTCCAATAACACATACAGTGTCACCAAATTTTATATCAGCAAGCTCAGCTCCAGTAAAACCAGTAGTTACCATATCTGTACACATTATAGCATCGTCAATTGACACACCTTCTGGTAAAATAGCAAGATTATTATCAGCATCATTTACCATGAAAAACTCTGCAAAGACACCGTCACGCGCTCCTGATAATTTAAGACTTGAAAACATTCCTTCTGGATGTTTAAAATTATGCTCTTGAATTCCACGGGCACGCCAATTTGGTGTACCTGCAGGTACTACTACTGTATCTCCAACTTTAAAATCCTCCACTAATTCACCAATTTCAACAACCTCTCCTACCGATTCATGCCCTAAAACAAATCCAGCCGGTTTTAATGCTCCACCCTCAAAGGCTGTGTGCACATCTGAAGAACACGGTGCAATAGCTATAGGCCTTATAATAGCGTCATATGGCCCAGCAACAGGCTTTAATTTTTCAATCCATTCAACTTTATTTGGTTCCATTAATCCTAAAGCTTTCATAATAAATTCCTCCTTTTGTCTTCTATATTTTAACATTATTATATTATTATACTACTTGTGGTAGTTTGATTATTAATTATAATTATTTAACATATAGTTTGTTATTAAAAGCATCTTTCATTATTTTTATCATATTCAGCGCTTTTTCAATCTATATAATTTTATAGCGAATAAAAAAAGTCCTAAACAAATGTTTAGGACTTTTTTGGAGCTAGCAATAGGAATCGAACCTACAACCTGCTGATTACAAGTCAGCTGCTCTACCGTTGAGCCATGCTAGCAAGCATATGGCGACCCAGAACGGACTCGAACCGTCGACCTCCGCCGTGACAGGGCGGCACTCTAACCAACTGAGCCACTGGGCCATATATGGTGGGAACAACAGGGTTCGAACCTGTGACCCTCTGCTTGTAAGGCAGATGCTCTCCCAGCTGAGCTATGCTCCCATATATGTTTCATTGTATTGGTGACTCCTAGGGGAATTGAACCCCTGTTACCACCGTGAAAGGGTGGTGTCTTAACCGCTTGACCAAGGAGCCTTGTTAATTTTAAATGGAGCTAGCAATAGGAATCGAACCTACAACCTGCTGATTACAAGTCAGCTGCTCTACCGTTGAGCCATGCTAGCGGACATATGGCGACCCAGAACGGACTCGAACCGTCGACCTCCGCCGTGACAGGGCGGCACTCTAACCAACTGAGCCACTGGGCCATATATGGTGGGAACAAC
>JBLHPD010000155.1:0-11973 GCA_047624165.1 Clostridium sp.
GGTTCTGTAAGTATGAGAATGCTTATAAAATCTATAAATAATTTAGTGGTTGAGGAAAAGCACTTTGTATTGCCTTATAGAATAGTGGAGAGAGACTCCTGTAAATAAATATAAAGTCTTATTAAAACCAATTAAGTTTTAATAAGACTTTTTACATTAGTTGTTATTTTTGCATCGAGGGTGTTCCTTATTCAATGAGGTTATTTTATAAATTTCGAATTAAAAAGTTGGAGGTAGCAGTGTTTTGAATATTAATGAAAAAGTAGAAAAAATATTTTCATATTTATTAAGTATTAAAAATATGAATCAAAAAACTATAAGAAATATAAACGAATATGAAAAAGTATATTGGCAAAAGGAACTCCAGAATACTTGCGGATGTACTTTTAATAGTGACGAAAATAAGGATTATTGGTTATGTATAGATGAGAGAGCAGACGATTTATATAGCCAATTTCAAAAGACATATTTACAATTAGAAAAAAACAGTGAAGATTTAGAGATGATTTGGTCAAATGGGCTTTTGACTTGGCAAAAGGAAGAAAAAGAAATAGTCCATCCTATTTTCACAACTAAGATGGAAATTAAATTTGACTCTAAAAAGAAAATATTTACTTTGAATCCATATAATAACCAAACCAATGTAGAACTTGAGTTTTTAAATGAATATTTAGAAGTAAACTTAGATAGTTTACTAACTCTTCGCAATAAAGCTAAAGATTTGGCTCTGGATGTTAGAAATATTAAAATGGCTTCAAATATTTTTGAAGAGCTAGCTACGATTTTAAAAGCTCACAAGCAGAGTTTTTATATTCAGGAGCTAAGTGGATTTACCGATATAAATCTTAAGGCTAATGTACAATTTTACAATGCGCCTTGCATAATCCTTCGCAAGGTGGACACAAGGCTTTGGAACATGGAATTAAATGACGTACTTTCACAAATAAGAGAGGGATTTCCTATTCCCAAAACTATTGAAGCACTGGTTTCAGAGGAAGAAGTAATACAAGATACCCAGATGATAGACGAGTGGAGGTCAGTAGGAGAAGATGTATTGTTTCCACTTCCTGCAAACCTGGAGCAAATGGAAATAACTAAAAGACTCGCTGAAAACTTTGGAGTTGTTGTACAGGGGCCACCAGGTACTGGTAAAAGTCATTCTATAGCTAATTTAATTTGTCATCTTTTGGCTCATGGCAAAAGGGTACTAGTGACAAGTCAAACAGATAGAGCATTAAGAGTTTTGTCTAATAAAATACCAGAAGAAGTTAGGGCATTATGTATCAGTATATTAGGAAATGATACGAAATCACTAGAAGAATTGGACGAGGCTGTTAGGAAAATAACAGAGAATTTATCCATGGACACTAAAGAATTACGTAAAGAAATAAAATTTTTAAAATACAAACGTAGTAATTGCATTGATTTGCAGAAAAGCTTATATGAAGAGTTAAAGTCCATTGAAGATAGAGAGAATGACAAGGTAGAATATGAGGGACAAAAATACACCTTAATGAATATGGCTAAGTGGGTTAGAGATAATGAAGATGCTAATTCTTGGATTGTCGATAAGATTGGATTTAATAAAGAAAACCCACTAAGCAATGAAGAATTTAAAAAGCTAGTCAAACTATCAAGCATAATTAAAAAAGAGCAAATTGATGAAATTAATAATATTGATAAGTACGTAGCAGTACTGCCTAAAGAAGAAGAATTATGTGAAAAAATATCAGAATTAATTAAACTAGAGGAGCAGCAACACATTCATGAGAGTAATATTGAAAACTGGAATAATGTTAATTCCATAGATTATGGGAATAGAAGGTTATTGAAACTTGTAGATGATGCCATAGATAGTCTCGAAGGGCTTGATAATAAATGGCTAAATGATGTGATGAAATATTATTATTCTAATAATGAGTCGAGGGGACTGTGGCAGCAATTAGTAGAAAAATGTAATGAATATATAAAAAGCATAAGTAAAATTAAGCAAGAATTAAATAATCACAATTTGGAGCTACCGAGTGGCATTGATATAAGCAAATTTAAAAACGACTTTGATGTTGTCGCAAAAGCAATTAGAGAAAAAGGAAGACTAGGAGGCATATTCAAGATACTCCATGGAAATCTTAAATACATATTTGAAGGCTGCAAGGTGGATTATGAGCTTATAAATAACAGTGAACAAATAGTGGTGGTTGATTTATATGTAAAGATGCAACGTTTGGAAAGAGAGCTTAAAAATGTTTGGAATAACTCGGTAAAAGAATATGGTGGAACGCTAATAGATGATTCAGATTTAAACTATATAGTTGCACTGACTCAGGATATTGCTAGTATTGACACGATTATAAATTGGGACAGAGACTTTAGAAATAACATAATTAATTTTTTGCCCGGAAAGAATTTGCCTGGCAAGAATTTGCCGAGTGATCTAAATTGGTATGAAAAAGAAACATACATTTATCTTAAAAAAGGATTTGAGAGCTTAAAGCACATAAATAAGTATAATAAATTAAGTATAGAAATTGAGGAAATAAAGAAAACCTTCCAAAGTGACGGGTGCTTAGAAAAACTGCATAGCGCTATAAATAAAAGAAGCATTGCTGGGATACGAGCTGTTTATATGGAGATAGAAAGCTTAATGCAAATAGCTCATAAGGCATCAAAATTAACTAATTTAAGCTATAAATTAGAACCGTGTTGCCCCATATTACTAGAAAGCATCACAAATGATGAAGATGAAATAATGAAGAATTCTGAAATCTTAAATTGGGAAAAGGCATGGCAATGGAAAAAATGGAATGATTATTTGTGTAAATTAGAAGAGGTTGATGTAGAAGAGCTAGAGAAAAATATAGCAGAGGAAAAAATTAAAGAAAAACATATTATAAGAGAACTTGTTTCTAAAAGAAGTTGGTTTAATCAAATAGAACGTACTACTGAGACCCAGAAAAGAAGCTTATTTACTTGGATGGAAGCTATAAAAAGGATAGGGAAAGGGACAGGCACTCAGGCAGTAAAATATAGAAAAATCGCGCAAAAAGAGATGGATAATTGTAAGGACGTAATTCCTGTATGGATTATGCCAATAAATAGAGTTATGGAAAATTTAAAGCTTACGGATAATTTGTTTGATGTAGTAATTGTGGATGAGAGCAGTCAAAGTGACATATCAGCTATAACGGTTTTAATGAGGGCTAAGAAGGCAATTATTGTAGGTGATGAAAAGCAAATAAGTCCTGAAGCCATTGGAAAAGATCATGCGGTTGTTGAAACTTTAATAAATACATACTTAGAAGATATTCCACATGCAGAGTGGTTTGATTTAAAAACTAGTTTATATAATACAGCTTTGAGAGTATTTCCAAATAGGTTATTATTAAAGGAACACTTTAGATGCGTTCCAGAGATAATTGGCTTTAGTAATGAACTGTGTTATTCTAATGAAATAATGCCTTTAAGAAGAATAGATGCTAACGAAAAAGTTGGGCCGTTTATAGTAACATCTAAAGTTACTGGTGGAAGCAAGGATGAGAAGAAGGCTCTAAACGTATTCGAAGCAGAGGGCATTGCTCAGAAGATATTAGAGTGTTGTAGAAGCGATAGGTATAATGGGATGACAATGGGCGTTATATCGCTTTTAGGGGACTCTCAAGCTGAATTAATACAGGGTATGTTAGTGGAAAGGCTTGGCATGGAGGAAATGCTTAAAAGAAGACTTATATGTGGAGATGCTTACTCATTCCAAGGGGATGAGAGAGACGTAATGTTCCTATCTATGGTTATTGCAAATAATGCTAAATTTACAGCTCTAACTAAAGGGTCAGATATAAGAAGGTTTAATGTAGCTGCCAGTCGCGCGAGAAATCAAATGTGGTTATTTTATTCAGTAGATTTAGAGAGTCTTAATAATAAATGTGTTAGGTACTCCCTATTAAAATATTGTTTAGAACAGAATGAACATAACGAAGAAATTATATCACCAGAACATTTATTATTAAATGATTTTGAGGAGCACATTGCAAGGAATATAAAAGAGTGTGGATATAAGCTTACACCAAAGGTTAAAGTAGGAAAATACACTATAGATTTTGTTGTAGAAACAGATTTATCATCCGAGCTTCTTTTAGGTCATTACAAAAAAGTTGCAGTGCAATGTATTGGAATGCAAGCGGATGAAGATTATAATTGGCAAAAGCAGTATGAAATACAGATGTGTCTTGAACGAGTGGGATGGGAGTTTTATAAAATACGTGCTAGTGAATTTTATAGAAATCCTAGTTTAGTTATGGAGAGATTGAAACAAAAACTAAATAAATTTTAAAAAGCAAATGTAATATGATTAATTTAGATAATATGGATATAGTTATAGTAGCGATAATATAGTAATAGTATATTTTTTTAAAATAAGATTGTGAGAAGGATGGCTAGCAAAGTGAAGAATGTGATATGGATGATGTGGAAAAATGATCAAGGAGAACCCTTTAAAGTAGGCGAATTAAGTAAAAGTGATGAAAAATATTATTTTAAATATGATATTGATGGCGTGAAAAAGGCTGAAGAATATGGGTTCTCTCTATTGCCGTATTTACCAAGAATAGATGCAGAGTATTTCAGAGAAGAATTATTTCGTTCATTTTCAAAACGGCTTCCTTGGCATGGGAAAAAGGATGTAAATTCGGTTATAAAGGAATATAACCTTAAAGAATATGATGAATTCGAGTTACTTAAAAAAAGCGGAGGCAAAACGCAAACAGACAGCTTTGAATTTGTTTTGCCTTTTGATAAGGAACCTATTGATTTAGAATAGAAATAAATGTGCCTAAATAAAAAGTGTGTAATATGAAAAATATATTTTTCATCTTACACACTTTTTATTTTCCAAGATATAGTGATATATAAATAATATTATAAATTGTTCTCACAACATAGACTAATGGTTCATAAAATAAAATGAGTAATAATTTGGAGTGGTAGTTTTTGCTATATGTACTAATTTTAGCAGGTGGAAAAGGAACAAGACTTTACCCTCTATCTCGTGCACAGAACCCAAAGCAGTTTTTGAATATTATTAATAATAAGAGCTTTCTAAGAAGCACTGTGGATAGAATAAAATGTTTAGTTAGCAATGAAAATATTTATGTAGTTACTAATGAAGATTACTTTGATAAGATTTGTAATGAGCTCCCAGAAATCCGCAAATCCAATATATTTGTAGAGCCTAGTAATAAAGAGACCTCCTTATTAACGTTATAGGTCATTAATTGCAGCGACCCAGGATATGATTTGACGCAAAAAAAGAGGGTGTCTCAAAAAGTGGGTTCATTGGAATCCACTTTTTTTATTTAGAAAAAAAAGAACTATCTCAAAATAGAAATTACTTTCTATTATGAGATAGCCCCTTTTTTCTTACACAATATTTAATAGAATCATTTTAAGTTATAATTTATTTTGCAGCTTTTGCAGCCGAAAGAATTGCATTAAGATAACCATTTGTATCTGCAAGTGTAGCACTAGTTACTGCATCCACCTTTGGATCTGTTCCGTTAGCTTTAATTGCTGATTCTAATTCTGTCACTGTTTTTCCAACTGCAAATGCTTGAACAGCATTATAGTTTGTATCAAGTGGTAATGTTGCACCGCCTGCTTCTTTCATATGCTCACTATAGTATGTTGCATTTGTTCTTTTTGATGCCAATTGTATTGTTGCGTCTGCGTAATTCTTACCAAAGTCCAAATTAGAATTTGGAACTCCCGTTGCCACGTCTTTACTCATGAATTGATAATCATCTATAGAAGCTGCCACTATCTTATCGCCTGCCATCGCTACTACTGCCACTGTAAAGCATTTTGTTCCATGAGCAGCAGCCTCGACTCTACCAATTTTCAAGGAATTTAATGCTGAAACTTCTACCTGAATTGGACTATTTTCTTTGGCTGTTTTTGCAGCTGCAACTATTGCAGAAAGATAACCATTTGTATCTGCCAATGTAGCACTTGTTACCACATCAACCTTTGGATCTATAGGGTTTGTTTTAATAATTGCTTCCAATTGTGCTATTGTTTTTCCAACTGCAAATGCTTGAACAGCATTATAGTTTGTATCAAGTGGTAATGTTGCTCCACCCGCTTCTTTCATATGCTCACTATAATATGTTGCATTTGTTCTTTTTGATGCCAATTGTATTGTTGCATCTGCGTAATTCTTACCAAAATCCAAATCAGAATTTGGAACTCCCGTTGCCACGTCTTTACTCATGAATTGATAATCATCTATAGAAGCTGCCACTATCTTATCGCCTGCCATCGCTACTACTGCCACTGTAAAGCATTTTGTTCCATGAGCAGCAGATTCAGCTCTTCCAACTTTTATAGTAGTTTTCTCTGGTATTGCCACTTTTAATGTTTGTGTTCCTGTTACAGAGCTTGTATCATCCATGACGAATGAATCTTTAGCTTGTTGATTAGTAAAATATACATTTCCTTCAATTTTAGAACCTTCTGTCATATTAAATCCTGTTTCTGAAACGTAAACATCTCCTACAATAGTAGCTGTTTTCAAATTAAAGTCCTGTGCTGAAACATAAAGGTCGCCCTTGAATGTTCCTTTTTGGATAGTAGAATCTGTACTCTTAATTGTTAATTTTGGAGCTGTTAAAGTAAAAGTATCAGTTGTAACATGTTTATCGTCTTGAGCATAAAGAGCTATTTTACGTCCTGTTGCAACTTGTACTGGTGGAACAGATTTATCAGGTTTTGTAAGTTTGCCTTGTAAAACAAGATCTTTATCAGTAGTTACATCATTTAGAATAGCAATAATCCATGTACCATCTTTGCTTATTGCTTCTTCTACACCGGCTGCATTATCTACTAGTGAAGCTGAGGTTACAACATCAGGTGGTGTAACAACAACTGGAGGAGTAACAACTGGTGGTGTCACTGGTTTAGTAGGTGTAACTGGTGTAACAGCTATTATTGCAAATAATTTTGTAATAGTAGCTGGTCCAACTATTCCATCGGCTATAAGAACATGCTTACTTTGAAAGTCCTTTACTGCAACTAAAGTACTGTTTCCAAAGATGCCATCACCATAAAGTCTGTATCCATAACTACTAAGCCTAGTTTGTAGAATCTTAACTTCGATTCCATTAGAACCTGATTTAAGTGTGCTAGTTATAGTTGTTTTGACAACTATTTTTGGAGTTAACCTTGCTAAAGTAGCTGTGCCAGCTAGTCCATCAACAGTAAGATCATGCTTACTTTGAAAGTCCTTTACTGCAACTAAAGTACTGTTTCCAAAGATACCATCAGCATTAAGCCTGTACCCATAACTACTAAGTCTACTTTGAAGAAGTTTAACATCTCCTCCAATAGAATTAAATTGAAGTAAACGGGTAAAACTCGTGGACATATTATTTGTAGATGATGTATAGTGAGTACCTGAGTTACTTGAGCTACTTGGTGTGTTTGGCTTGCTTGGTGTAGCTGGTTTAGCTGGCGCTACTGGAGCTTCTCCAGTAGCTGCTGAAACTGCATCTACACTAAAGGGTCCTAGCTTTGGACTATTTACTGCAATTGTAAGCGTGAATATCGCTGCCAATGAGCAGGTTAACATTTTTAACTTTTTATTCAATGAAATCCCCCCTAATTTAATTTATAATATCACTTTACGAGATAAAAACGATTACTTAGTAGGATAAAAAATAATAAGTTTGTTTTTTATTTATCAAACTAAGAATTTTTAGTAGCTATCCGTAAGATATTTATAAGGAAATTATACCAATAAAAGGTTAAAAATAATTATATTGTTCATATTGTTCATAAAATTATTGATATAAATGTAATAATTAATCTTTAATGGGATGTTAGTAATAAGTAGAAATATAACAAACTCTAATATACATGACTATTATTTTTATGGCATATATTATACTGAAGTACTAAATGGAGGATTTGTTGTGACAAAAATTACTTTAAAAATAGAGAGGCATTATGGGAATGAAAATTTAAAAATAATAATAGAGAATTTAATCTCAGTGAAGCTTACAAACCTTAAATTTAATAGTGAAGCATATGATAAATCATATTATAATATAGATACAAATATAAAAGATACTCATCAGGAGGCATATAACTTGTGAAAAGTTTAAGAAAAATCTGGAATGTAGCATTATATGCAAGAGTCTCATCAGATAAGAAAGATCAGCAGGAATCAATGCCTGCACAGGTACAAAGTTTAAAAAAATGGATACTTGAAAAAAGTGATGAGGATAAAGAGTCGGTATATAATCTTGTAGAGGTATATGAAGACGTTGGATTTTCTGGCTCTAATTTTGAAAGAAAAAGCTTCATCCGAATGAAGTATGATATAGAACAGGGCAAAATAAATATGATTGTGACTCGTGATCTTTCAAGATTTTCCAGAAATTATGTTAAAGCAGGATATTATTTAGAGGAGTATTTTAAAGTAAATGGAGTGCGTTTTATATCTGTATTTGACAATGTAGATACGTTAGAGGAAATAAATGATATCATACCATTTAAAAATGTACTAAATGAAATGTATATTAAAGATTGTTCAAGAAGATCCAGGGATGGATTAAAGCAAAGAATGATAAGGGGGTCATCTATTGCAAGTAAGCCACCTTATGGGTATAGGTTTGAAGAAGAATATGAGGGCAATGTAAAAACAATAAGATTAGTAGTGGCAGATGATGATACAACAGAAACAGTAAAAGAAATATTTGAACTGTACCTTAAAGGATATGGGTATGGAAGAGTAGCAAATTACTTGAATTTAAAAGGGATAGCGCCACCTTCTGCAAAATTAAATAATTTTGCTTTCTCAAAATTTGGGTTATGGACTAGTAATACTATTAAATCAATTTTAAACAATCCCAAATACGGTGGTATCATGGTTCAAGGAAGATGGAAAAAAGTTAGCTATAAGATAAAAAAAGTAAGAACTACGCTTCAAGATGAATGGATATATGGAGGCGAGTTTAAAGGTATAGTATCAAAAGAAATGTTTGATGAAGTTCAAAAGATTATAAGCATAAGAGCTAAAAATTATAGATATAAAGGTAAAAATGTGTATATTTTTTCTTCAATATTAAAGTGTAATGAATGTGGAGGAAATATGTCATATAGAAAGAAATTTCAAGGCTATAAATGTACTAATAGTCAAATGGGTGGAGGAAGGTGTACTGCACATTCTTTAAAGGAAGAAGAATTAAAAAACATTATAATCACGGATTTACTGCAGTACACTTTAACAATATTAAATGTACCGGAAATATATCACAAAATTGATAAGTCCATTATAAAAAAAGATAATTATGATATGAAATTAAAAAATATAGAAAATGAATTAAGCAAGCTGGATAGACAATTTGAATTGCTCTATTTGGATAAGTTTAATGAAAAAGTAAGTGAAAGAAACTTTGAGGTTTTGTCTAATACCATTGAAAAAAAACAACAACATTTAATTAATAGAAAAAAAGAGATACTATCAAATCTAGAAGTGGCTGATAATTATAATGACAAATACCAGGCGTATAAGAGTGAGATTGACAAAATTTTAAATTTTAAAGACCTAGATAGAGTTATGGTAGAAAATTTGATAGAAAAAATTATTATTTCAGAAGATAAAGAAACTAAACAAAAGAGCATTGATATATTTTACAAATTTCAAATTTAAACATAAAAGAGCCAATGAGGTTAACAAAGAGACTGCTACTTGCATAGGACTATCTGCTGCCAAGCTATTAAAAGAGGACAAGGAAGCAACAATGATAGTGCTACCTTCTGATCATTATATAGAGAATGAGAAGGAGTTTAAAGAAACTATTTTACAAGCAGTTGAAATTGCAAATAAAAAAAGAGGGCTAGTAACTATCGGTGTACAGCCCACAAGGCCAGAAACTGGCTATGGTTATATAGAAATGGGAGATAGGGTAACTGGCGATATACCTACATTCAAAGTAGAACGTTTTTTAGAAAAACCTAATGCGGAAGTAGCTAAGGATTTACTCTCAAAAGGAAACTTTCTTTGGAATAGTGGAATGTTTGTATGGAGAGCAGATGTGTATTTGCGGGAGATGGAGAAGTATTTACCTAAAATGTATAAACGATTAATGACGGTATATCAAGCCATTGGCACTGATGAGGAAAGTGAAGTAATAAAAGAGCAGTACAATGAAATAGATGGAATATCTGTAGATTTTGGCATAATGCAAAAAACTAGAAAGGCTTTTGTTATAAAATGTGAGTTTGCGTGGGACGACATAGGGACATTTGCATCACTTTCAAGGTTTTTAAGTAATTTACGTGGTAACAATGTTTTGGGTAATACATTTATGGAAGAGAGTCAAAATTGCTCGGTATTCGGTAAAGATAGGTTAATAATTGGTTTTGGTATAAAGGATCTTATAATTGTAGATGCAGGAGATGTTATATTAATAATGGATAAAAATAAGGACCAGGAGATTAAGCATCTGGTCAATGAACTTAAAGAATATGAAGGGAATGAAAAATATATATGATATAATAATCAAAATTCCATCGCATACAATGTGGTGGAATTTTTAAGTTATTCGAATAAATGTTTTATAATATCGATAACTGGCTTTAGCACCTGCAAAAGATAGCTAAGAATATCGGTTAATATGGGTATTGTAATACCTATTTGTTGAAGGACATATATTAAAAGGAATATACCAATTGTAATACTTAATATCCTTCCAATCATTTTAAATACTGCAATACTGAGATAAACAAGCAATATTGCAAGTGCAAACATAATAATGCTATTCATATTAATATTGGAAAAATCAACGTTCATAAACACACCGCCTAACATTTATAGAAGTATAACTTAAACTCTAAAGTTTAGCAAAGGTAAAATTTTCTATAAATCAATGTAAAGTTTGTAAAAAGAAAAACTTAATAAATATCTGAAAATTCTACTTTTATATTTTCATTTTCAATCGGTACTTTGCTATTATAGAAAATACTTTCGTGAAATACCTTTCTTGAAAGAAGCCTAACGGTAAACTTACTTCCTTTCCCAAATTCACTTTCAACAGATATACTACCACCATGTAATTCTACAATCGACTTTACTAAACTTAAGCCAATACCCGTACCTTCTACATTTTTTGACAAAGATTTATCTACTTGCTTAAATCTATCAAATATCATATCTAAGTTCTTGTCTTCAATGCCAATACCATTATCTTTCACTGATATTTCAACAAATTCATTCTTATCAACAATAGCTACAAGTATTTCTTCGCCTACCTTTGAAAATTTTATCGCATTTGATATAAGATTTAATATTATTCTTTCTATCTCTTTTGTGTCACAAGCAATAATTTTTTCCTCTGTATCAGTACCAAAAATAATATTTAGGCCTTTGATGTCAGTAAAATTAGTTAAAGATAACACTATATCTTCTACAATTCCAACTATATTGTTGTTTGATATGTTCAATTTATAGAACCCTGCTTCAATTTTAGATAAATCAACTATGTTATTAATAAGTTTAGATAGTCTATAGGAATTTTGCTTGATTGAATCTATATATTTAATGATTGAATTCTTTTTATCATCCAATGAACCACTATTACAATACAAAGCAAATAACTGAGCTGTTGCAAATATAACGTTTAGTGGCGTTTTAAGTTCATGGGATATGTTAACAAGAAATTCTCCCTGTAATTTTAATGCCTTTTCCATGACTATATTAGACTTTATTTCAGCAGTAACATCTATTACTATAATTAATATTTCTTGGATTTCTCCATTTGATTCAAATATAGGTTCAAAGATAACATTCCAATATATCTGGTTTCCATTTATAAGAATAGCTTTTTTATTCAAATATTTGGTTTTCTTCTCTATTATCACCTCATTGATATATTGGTGAAATTTACTTGCTGCTAATGGTTTATATGTTTTAATTAAATC
>JBLHPD010000156.1:0-11900 GCA_047624165.1 Clostridium sp.
TTAGTTCCTTCTACACATATATTCAATATAACCACCTTATCATTGGTACTATTTTTAACAGCCTCAAAAGCATTATCCAAGAGATTATTTAGTATATCAGAAATTTCATAATCCTTTAAACTATTTTCTAATGAATTATTTGTAACCTTAAATAACAATTTTATATTTAACCTTTCTGCTTCAGACAATTTATTATATATTATAGCTTTAATTATAATATTATCTATGTATACTATATCTTCTATAGTATTATTTGAATATTTTAATGACATAATATACTTCTTTAATTCATGCTTAACTTCTTTTTCACTTGCTATTTCTACTATAGCATTTATGGTATTTAAATGATTTTTAAAATCATGCTGCTTTCGTCTTATGTCCTCTACTATATCCGTTAATATAGGGTTGTACTTATTTTGTAGTTCTGCAACCTTTTTATCTTCACTTATTTTAACTATATAATAATATAAAAATATATTTAATGATAACAATGATAACAAGATAAAAACATACACTATCAAATTGTTCAATATTATATTCCTATTGTATTCCCATATTAATTTAGAAAATATCGTATATATTCCTAAATTGATTCCGAAATAATATAATATCTTAGGCTCTAACGCAATAAACTTCCTTGCTTTTTTACCAAAAATGCATCTTAATGTAATAATAACAAAAGATAATTCAATCAAAAGAAGAGTAATTCTCCATATGAATTTGTGTGCATAATCGATTTCAATAAAATTTACAATAGCAATAATACTCGCTTGCAATGTCATATTTATAAGACAAAATACAATAAATTCTAATATTGTCCTCAAAAACGGTCTCCTATAAATGAATTTAATTGAAAGTATTAAGCTCATGTAACTAATTAATATGTTGATATACATATTTGTATTGCTTGTTACAATCATTGCACTTGAACCTATCAAAATTACGAATAAATTTTTGAACCAATTATTTTCATCTTTTAAAGAAATCTTTGACCATAATATCATAAAAATAGTCAATTCAATAGCATTAGCTATAAATTG
The DNA here is from genome assembly GCA_047624165.1 of Clostridium sp. Classification (GTDB taxonomy): domain Bacteria; phylum Bacillota; class Clostridia; order Clostridiales; family Clostridiaceae; genus Clostridium_AD. Next base: position 1,041 of record JBLHPD010000156.1, read on the forward strand.
TTGTAGTATCCCTAACATTTATTCCACTCCTTTTCATCACAAATTCTACTTAATATAATTACTGAAATTGTTCCATTATTGTATTTTTAAATTTGTAACCTAAAAGAGCATTTTCATTATAGTTTTCAAAGTAAATTTCACTCAATTTAGTATCTACATTCTGTATTTTCGTTATATACCTAATATTCACCACAAAAGATTTATGACTCTGAACTATATTGTTACAATTTGTAAGCTTAAGAACGTTCTTCAATGTTAATTTATTAATTTTATAAACACCATTCACTGTATGCACCATGCATGTTCTAAGAATTACTTCTATAAAAATTATTTCATCAACATATACTTTTACATTAATACCTTTTCTAATATTAAATACCACATAACTCTTATCTTTTGGAGTATCCTTTATACTACCATTGTGTAATAAATATCGTTTTGTCATATTCATAACATCAGCAATATCATAAGGCTTTATTATAAAATCATAACAATGCACTTGTTTAAATGCTTTAGTTATATATTTTGCATGAGTTGTTAAGAAAATAATAAAACTAAATTCATATGTAGGTATTTGTCGTAGTTCTATTGCAAAATCTAATCCCGAAGAATTCTTTAAAGAAATATCTATATAAAATATATCTATATTATTCTTAATTGTAATTTCTAGAGCTTTATCTTTATCTTCAGATTCATATATATTTATATTTTTATCTATCTGCTGTACCATCTTCTTTAAACATTCCCTTTGTATTTTATCATCCTCTACTATTAAAACATTCATCTGTATTTCCCCTATTCATTCCTTATTAATATTTCACTAAAAATTTATACATTTTGTCGTTTAAATTGTCATTAATCATATTCTATCATATTTTATTTGCTAAATTAGGTGAAAAATGTCACATTGTAATTTTTCAATAAAATTATTAAATAAGAAAAGAATGTCGGTAACTTTAATAAGTTTCCCAACATTCTTTTCTTTTTTTGTTATACTAATCCTTTATATGCAAATACTCAAAGTTAAAAATTATTTTCTATAACTTACATTCTTCAACTGTGGTACATGTTGAAAATCACAAATCTTACTATTATATAAGAATTTCACACCATCAATCCATTGACCTTCATAGTCTTTCTGCAAAAATGTTTCAATTAAAGATACGGAGGTCATAGTTCCTCCAGTAGATCCTTGAAAATAACTAGTTGCCCATGAATCCCCCTTAAATTGTGATACATCTGCAATTTTTTGATTTTCCTCATTCTCTTTTAAACTTACCACCGCAATTTTTTTGCCATCAATTTCCATAATTTCAGAAATTTCAATAGGCAGATTACTAAAATGAACCTCTGATAATGCTTTAGCAAGATCATCCAATTTATTTTTTATTGGTAAACTCTCCGATATGTAAGTACCAAACTGTATCACTTTAGCATAGCTATTGATATCAGCTGAATATATTGGATAAACGCTATTTTTATTTTTAGATATTTGTTCATTTATTAAAGCATTGCTTGATTCTAATTCCTTCAATTGAGTATCTGAATTTTTAGATGTTTCAGTTAATTCCACAACTGAATTGGAAAGCTTACTATTTTTCTCTTTCAAATCACTAATTTCTTTGGTTAGTGTGGCATTCTCATCTTTTAAGGAATTAGAACATCCACTAGCTATCATCCCCACCGCAAACATGACAATACATAATGATATTAACTTTTTATACATTTGACCCCTCCACTATATTTTAAATTATCATCTGTCTTAATGTTATATTATGGTTAAATAGTATCATTGTTTTATGCTGCAGTAAACACTTTTAATTTCAAATTAGATTTTCATATCTGCTTATCTCTTATTTCAATTTCAGTACCTTCTGGTGCTTTAATTTTAAATAAGTATCCATCTTCAACTTTATAGATTTCTTCTCCGTTTTTAACCTTGAAGTTGCTATACCCTAATTTTTTTATCCTATCATATTCTTGGTGGACGTTATCAACTAAAAAACACATATGTACTATTCCTTCATTTAGCGAATTCCATTTGTATAATTTATCTCCCTTTTTACCAGTCTGCAATTCAATCATAAATGTTCCTAGTGTTAACCATGTATTAAAATCTCGTTTATGGAAATTCGCTGTTTCTGTAACTAATTCAAACCCTAAAATTTCAGTATAAAATTTAAGAGATTCTTCATATTTTTCTGTTTGAATACAGAGATGGTGCATCATTTTTATACTCATAATATATTCTCCTCGTCTTTTGTAGCTTTGATATCTATTATGATTTGCTTAAATATTAAGTTACTATATAATAATCCATTACAGAAATTTCTTCAAAACCACAGGATTCGTAAAGCTCAAGCGCTCTTTTATTTTCTGTAGCAACTTCAAGAAAGATATTGCCTACTTGTTTTTTCTTTAATATATCCAAGGCAGAAATTAAAATTTCTCGTCCATAGCCTTTACCCCTAAAATCTGGAAGTACTCCAAATCCATAAATAAACCCCTCATTATCTGTGATACTAAGATGAATTTTACCTACAATTTCTCCCTTAAGCTCTGCCATATAGTTTATAAAATTATCATCTAACTTCATGTATGCTTTCTCTATATCTTCTTCAGCCTCTTCCCCTAAAGCCCCAGAATAAATAGAATTTTGCCTATCAATTTCAACCGCATCTTCACTAGTTTCAACTCTAAGTTTAATCGCGTACTCCTTAGTACGAGCGTATTCAGGAGCATTCGCCGGCATAACTTTCAAAGTTTTCTTATTTAAACACATTTTATATTCTGAGGATCCATATTCAGCTCCAATAGAGTTTATAAAATCTAACCCAGAAATAGATTTATGGTCACATAGCACTAACACTTCTGGTATACACACCTTTTGCCATTCTTCCTTCGCAAGCAAATATAATTTTTTGAAAATTCCTTTTCTTCGATACTTAGGATTGACCATACCGCTCACTTCTACTGTAGGTCCACCAAAGTTACATAAGCCCAAATACCCTATTAAAATTTTATTTTCATAATAGAGAAATTCTGACATAATTTTATTCTTTATAGAACTTTTCTTTTGTTTAAAATCAAGTTCTAATTTTAAATTAGTCTCTTGCTCCTCATAACAAACAGCTTCTAGACTTTTAATATCTGTATAATCTTTTTCATTTAATTCTAACTTCATAGCAATTATATGTTGGTAATTATCCATTGTTCTCCTCCTAATTTAGAATATTTCTATTTAAAATATAACGTACATTTTAGTAAAGCTCAATGTAAAAAACAGTTATATTCATAATATATCCCTCTATTCACTAAGTGTTTCAAAAATCGCCTTAACTCCCTTTCCCCAGTTCTTATCATATGCATATTTATTATTTATCCAGTCAAAAATATCAACGTTTACAGGCTTGTCATTAGCTAAGTTAATAACAGTTCTAGCAGCTATTGTACTAGAATCATAGATATCAGTATTATATTTCTGCCAACTATTGAATACGTTAAATGGATTATTTGCAATTTTGATAGCATTTTCATTGCTCTTTGGAACAAAAGCCTGTTCCTGTCCTGTAATGGCAAACAGGATATGTGGGTTTAAGTTAAACTCTACAGAAGCTCTAATTATAGCAGAAAAATATGGTTCCTCAGCAAGCATAGAATCTCTTTTATTCAAAAACTCTAATAATTTGCCTTTATCAATGCTTTTATAATTAAAATAATCAGGAAGATTTGGGTGATAGCTCTTTACATCTTTAGTATATAAATCAACTGTATCAATAATTGGATTACTCAACTGCGATTGATTTATATTTTTATTCTTAAATTTATTTATAAACATGTTAATGTTACTATCCGTAATAGGATTATTTAAAGAGTATAAAGATAATACCAATAAAGTTAATAGGGAAAGCGCTATCTTTGTAGACGAAATCTTATTTGTAATAGACTCCAATATGATCTTTATTTTTTGACTAATACAATTAATCCTTGATAAAGCTTTATTTTTATATTTGATAATTACATTTTTTAAATTGTTATACAACCATAAAATATTATATTTAACATACTTTTCGTTAAGCGGTGATTTTATATCTAAATTTAAATTGTAAGTATCACTCCTGTTATGTATAGATATCACATATTCTTCAAGAATTTCGAGAGTTACATCACTTTTTTGATTTTTATTTATCCATAACATAAGCGAAGTTTTCAGCTGTGGATTTTCTTGTAACTGCCTAATGTATGCGTTAAAAACATCCCATTTCAATATATTTTTCTTGTCTTTTAAAATAGTGCTTTCTATGATGTTTTTTTTAATGATTTGCCTCTCTTCTCCATTTATTCCTTCTAAATTCTTATCAATAATTCCATATATAGTTCTTGATAATATTGAGGCATTTTCTTCAAAAGAATTATTCGGATATTTTTTCACAACATACGATTTTATTCTTACAATCTCTTCTTTAGTCAAAATAGATGAAACTTTTAACTCATTAATAACATTCTTCATAACTTCAACACTACTCCAAATAAATAAATTTTAACCACGTTTCAGAAGGACCCCCACTCATATTTCATAGTCCATATATACATTATACAGTGTATTGCTTTTAATTCCAATTTAAATCATAATTGTATAACTATTACATTAATGCACTTTTTCATTATATAGCGGACAGTGCACTTTTTACGGCAGGGAATTTTAAGAAAGTAGAAAGTAGAAATATTAAAATTATAGTCACAGAAAAAAAGCTAAAAGACCAGCAAATTGCTGGTCTTTATCTATAAATCCATATTCTAGATTTTCAAAGTTATTTCTACATTTTTTCTATAGCTTTATTAATGCTATCAAAAGTAATAATACTATTTTTATCCTTATTATTATCTTTTTCTATTTGAGCAGCTTCCTTAATTGTATCTAAAACATCTTTTTTACTTAACATATTTTTTTCTTGTATTTTTTCGCTAAACCAATATACCAACTCTTTAGAATATTTAGTTGAATCTATTCTTTTGCAATAAATTAAATTTGTATCCAATTTATTTGATTTTATAAATTTAGCATAGTCTTGTAAATTCAAAGTATCCTTCATTTCAAATTCGTTATTATCTAATCGTACTTGAAGTGCTGTTTTGACTCCGTCTTTCATACTATCTTGTGCATATCTTGAAGTTTCATCAAGTATTTGTTTTATATTGTCAACAATTATATCTTTACTAATAAAATTCCATGATAAGTTTAATAAATTAGCTTTCTTTTCCTTTAATTTCTCTAAATACTTTTTGTAGTTTTCTTCAGCAAATACCAATTTAACTTGGATTTTATTACTACGATTTAACCAATCCATAATTATCAATATAACATCCAGTTTAGTATCATTATTAATATTAATTGGTATCTGCTCAAACATATCATCGACATTCAATATTAAATATATTCTTTCTATATCTATACTATCTGATATATTATCCATTGAACTCATAAAATTCGTCAACACCCTGGCTAAACTACCCTCTTTTTCTTTAGTGAATGCTTTAATTGATATCTCAAAATATTCTTCAAATTCTTTCTGTATTTCAAATTTTTCTTCACTTATAGTGTAACTACTACAATTAACAAATACCATTGACAGCAAATAACTTATTATAGCTTCAATAGTAGAGATTTCATTTTTATTATAATTTAACTTTACATCGTAGAAGTTTAAATTTGCTAATATACTGTTAACAGTACTTCCTTTAACTATAGTTTCTAAATCAACTTTATTATTTTTTACAACTATATAATTATTTCTTTCTTTAAATTTTATTTCATCATTTGTAAGTATATTCTCAAATTTTTTCCCATTAGCTAGATTTTCTAAAAATTTAATTGCTTTTTCCTTATTATTCTTTATCCATTCATTATTTGCTCTATTTTTTTCATCTTCTAAAATATAATCACTTATATTACTGAATTTACTCAACTTATCTTCTATAGGATACTTAGAGTTTATTGCAATAGTTGCGTCATATTCGATGCCTATAAATTCTTGTTCTATATTAATCTCATTAAATAAATCTCTAGCTTTATCTTTTCCTGCATCACTTCCATCAAATCTTGAAAAAACTACAGTACATTTTTTTCTATCACCAATCATATCTAAAATCAAATTAGTCCCTCTAACATTTTCTCCATTTGGATAAGCAAGAATTATAACCTCATCAGCAATTTCACCAATTGACAATGCACCCCAATTATTTATACCAGTTCTTGAATCAATTAAAACATATTCTACATCATATTTAGAATACAACTCATCAATTAAATCTTCTATATATTTATTTTCAGAAATTCTTTTTTCTTTTAGTTTTTCTAGCATTTTAACATATTTCCTATTTACATTACCTGTTGGAATAACATATACCTCACCTTTAGTGTTTAGTGACAGTTTTGATACTATTGATGACACCTCTACTTTTTCTAAATCATATAATTTATTATATAAATAATTAATTAATCCTTTATCAAATTCAATATCATCACTAAATATTTCATTAAAACTTGGTGCTTCTATATCTAAATCTATCAATGCTACTTTTTTCCCTTTAGCTGCTAATAAATTTGCAGTCTGTATTAAAGCAACAGTTCTTCCAACGCCACCTTTATATGAGTAAAAGGATATTATCTTTGCCTTCGTTGACTTTTTATTCTTTATTGTGCTATTTTCATTATTATCTATAATTGCTCCAAAACTTGATGCACCTTTACTTTTTTTAATCGGCTTTTTAATTTCAAGTAATTCAGCTTCTTCTAAACTATTAATATTACAAAATCCTAAATATATTTTTTCTTCTTTCTCCAAATCATTATTATATGAACCTATAGTATTCTCTATAAATTTATTAAGATCACTTACATTTTGATTAATTGAAGATACTATATTAATATCTATTCTATTTATATTAATTTTATCTACACTAACCCATTCTTTCTCACTATCATTAACAAAATGTTCTTCTAGAACATCTTGAATTTCTTGTCTTATATCTTTTCTATTCATCTAATTTCACCCCTATATATTTAGTATTATCCATAAGCCATTTTAATAAATGCTTAAAACTATTATTCCATATAGTAAATAAATCATCTAAATCTTCAATACTTTCTGGAGCTATATATCTTAAATCTATAAATCCATTTTTAGTTATTTTCCCTAAAGGGTATGTAATATTTTTTATATCATCTATTATCGATGTATCATCTGTTAATAAATCATCTAATACATCAATGCTCTTAACACCTTTTTCAATTACATGGCCAGGATTTTCAGCACACGAATACTCAGAATATTTATTCTTAGGTAAATTACCTTGAATAACTATATCGTTAAATTTTTCTATGGTATACCATAATTTTTTTCGATCTTTTTCTGATCCAGTATTTTTAACTAACAAATACTTTACATATGCTTCAATTATAATACCGCCCCAATGCATTATTAACACTTTGGGGATATCCTTCAAACTATTTATCTGTCCATATTCCTTAAATCTAGCTTTATAAGCTAAATAAAAATTTTCTATATCTTCAAACCCTTTAGCATCCATTTAAGCCCTCACCCTTATATCTATATTTATATTTATATTTATATTTTAAATTATATCACAATAAATATAATACATATACCATTTGTAAATATTTAACTTTTTTATTCGTTCCATATTATAAAAACATACACACTCTCTGTTGTCCCCATTAATGAGGATAGATTTGGTAAACTTTTATATGCATTTCATGAAGCTAGACCTAGGAAAATATTTGGGTATATCCGAGCGAGCATTTTGTTGGAATGAATAAATAAGATCAAGTGAATTTTTAGTAGTTAACAATATTTCTGATGTGATTCGCTAAAATAAAACTAATTATAAATATTCAACTTAAAATAAGTTGTTGAAAATTTGTAGTATTATTAAAAATACAAGTAAAAAAGCCCTAAAATTAAATATAGGGCTTTTATGATATATTGTGCGGAGTATAAGCTATATAATATATATTTATCAAAAAACTCCAAAACCTTAATATTTCTAAGATTTTGGAGTTCTCTTTGCATATTTTTATGTGTTATATATTATAGTGATGCTTTAAATATATTTAAGACATCACCCGCGTCTAATACTCCGAAGTTCCCTAGTTTACCTCGTCTTGTAGCTTGCTTTGCCATTTCTTCTAATTTTTCTTCATTAATTCCAACTTCTCTTAATGTAGTAGGTATTCCTAAGGAAATAAAATATTCTCTTGTTTTTTCAATTGCCTCATTAGCTATTTTGTACTTATCGCCACTTTCACAAAGATCCCAAACATTTACTCCATATTCAACAAACTTATCTAATGTTGAATCATTTAGAATATATTTCATCCAGTGTGGTGTTAAAATTGCAAGACCAACACCATGAGTAATATCATAGTATGCACTTAATTCATGTTCCATTGCATGAACGCTCCACTCGGTTTCTTTCCCATAACTTATAAGATTATTTATTGCAAGGCTTGAAGTCCACATTAAATTAGATCTTGCTTCATAATTTTCTGGCTGACTTAATGCTATTTCACCATACTTTATACAAGTTTTAAGCATTGCTTCAGCCATCCTATTTTGCAAAAACGCTTCATTTGTTCTACTAAAGTATACCTCAAAAATATGACTAATTATATCTGCTGTACCTGACGCTGTTTGTTTTGCAGGCAATGTATAAGTATATGTCGGATCCAATATAGAGAATTTAGGAGCCATATCTTGATGATTAAGTGGTAATTTTTCGTTTGTATCAATATTTGTAATTACCGCATTTGCATTCATTTCCGACCCTGTTGCAGCTAATGTTAGTATAGTAGCAATCGGCAGTACCTTTTTAATTTTTCTTGGACGAAGCACCATATCCCATGCATCTCCGTCATAGTAATAGCCTGCTGCTATAGCCTTTGCACAGTCAATTGAACTTCCTCCACCTACTGCAAGTACCAATTCTACTTGATTCTCATGGCAAAGCTGAACACCTTTTCTTACACTTGTTATTCTTGGATTTGGTTCTACACCTGAAAGCTCCCAAAAATTAATATCATTAGTTTTTAGTATCTCAGTTATTTTATCGTATATTCCATTTTTCTTTATGCTTCCACCACCGTAAACAAGTAATACTTTATCTCCGTAATTTTTTATTTCTCTAGCAAGTACTTTTATTTGATTTTCACCAAAAAATACTTTAGTCGGAATTGAATAATTAAAATTTTTCATTATAAATTTCTCCTTTTTATATCTCGTGTACAGGGCGCTAAGCACCTTGTCATAGTTATGTTTTTACATATTAAAGCCAATTAGATTTCTACATTGACCATATTTTTTTTAATTACAATTATAATTCTACCACTATACTCATTTAATGCAAGTACACACTTATTTAACAGATAGTTACTGTAACGATACCTTTATTTTTATTCATGATGTATAATATATATATACATAATTATTAATGAAGAGGTTATTATAATGAGAAAAAAATATATAAGTTATTTAAACGATCTGCCTATAAGTATCTCCCTTGAGACTATTAATGAATACCCAATACATTGGCATAATTCTATCGAAATAGTTTTCGTACTCCAGGGTACTGTTAGTGTACTTATAGAGTCAGGAAATTATGAAGTTCAAGAACGTGAACTTGAGATTATAAATTGTGATGAAGCCCATAGAATTTATTCAAACACCGAAAATAAGGTTTTGATTTTCCAATTGGACCCTACATTTTTCGAAAAGTATTATGATGATATGAAAAATATTTATTTTTATACTAACTCTAGTGAAGAAGGTGCTCAACAAGAAGAAAAGTATGATGTTCTTAGGAGATTTTTATCCATTCTCGCCTGTGAAATAATCCAAAAAAATGAAAACTTTGATGACCAAATAGAAACTATTTTAGTTAAGCTATTATTCCATTTAATAAACAACTTTCATTATCTTAATTATGATGAAAAAGATTTAAAAGATAATATAATACAATTTCAAAGGTATCATAGAATCAGAAAGTACATCTATAATAACTACATGAATAAAATTAGTTTACAGGATATAGCTAAGGAGGAATATTTAAGTTCTTATTATTTATCTCATCAAATTAAAGATATGGCTGGAACAAATTTTAGTGAGCTCGTAAATATTGTACGAGTAGATGAATCTATTAAATTGCTATTAGATACTGATAAAACTATATCAGATATTTCTATGGATGTTGGTTTTTCTCATACTAGATATTATAATAAGAGCTTTAAGGAACACTATAAGTGTACCCCCCTACAATTCAGAAGGAAATATTATATACCTGATGAAGAATTTGATAGCTTTAAAAAAATACAAACACATGATTTAGCTGAAGGACTGCAATACTTATCTTATTATTTGGAAGACTATGATAGATTTAACTATACAAATAGAATTATAAAGCTTCAAACAGACTTTTCACTACCAAGTACAGAATTACAACATAGATGGAAGGAAAAAATAAATTTAGGAGAGGCAAAGGAACTTATTAAAGCAGGAGAACAGGGCTATTTGAGGGCTATTCAAGATGCTATAGGCTTTAAAAACGGTATAATTCAAAACCTATTTGGAAAAGAAATGAAAATATATTTCAATGAAAATGCAAGATTTTTAAATTGGAATGAAGTTGATAAACTATTAGAATTTTTAATTGATATATCCCTTGTACCATTAATAATTTTGAATCAGACTTTTGAAGATAAAAGTTCTTTCATAAAGCTTTTAGAAAGCTTTATACTGTATTTTGCTGATATATATGGAATTGAGGTAGTAAGGCTCTGGAAAT
>JBLHPD010000157.1:0-11880 GCA_047624165.1 Clostridium sp.
TCAAAGAATTTAAGTGGTAGCCTTGATAACTTATCTTCAACTTCACGGCGCATATTGTAAACAGTTTTCTGTGCAACTTCAGCCATTATATATTGTTGAAGGAACCCGAAAATTGTACTTACTAAATACAACCCAAGTAATAAAAGAATAATATTTCGAATATATGTGAAATCTATGTTGCCACCATTTATATTCATTATCTTTGAAATCCCTGCTTTAATTTGGGAAAGTCCATCAATTACTTTGGGACTCTGTGCAGCTGCAGGATTGGCCTTTATTAAAGCTGCTATTTCGCTCTGCTTCGAATGCAATTCAAGCAGAGAAAATTTATTCATTATGCCTTGAACCAGCCTATCTATCGCTTTTGCTGTAATCTTAGGTCCTACTATTGTAAAAATAGTACTTATAATCGCAAATATAAAAACTAGGATGAAATTAGTTCTTTGTGGCTTTAAATAACTTAAAAGCCTTTTTAATGTCCCTTTAAAGTCTTTCGCTTTAACTACTGGTCCCTTAAAGGATCCCATTGGGCCACCACCCATGCCGCCTCCAGACCCTCCGCCTGATTTGCTCGTTTTATTGTTTTCGCTCATGATAATTCCTCCTCTGAAAGCTGTGAAGATACAATTTCATGATATATCTTACAACTGTTTAAAAGTTCTTTGTGAGTTCCCATTCCGACAATTATGCCTTTGTCTATTACTATAATTCTATCTGCGTCCATAACTGTTGCAACTCTTTGAGCAATGATTATTACTGTAGATTTTACTGTTTCTTTTTTTAGTGCCGCACGTAGTTTTGCATCAGTTTTAAAATCAAGTGCAGAAAAACTATCATCGAAAATATATATTTCGGGTTTTCTAACTAGGGCACGTGCTATAGATAGACGCTGTTTTTGTCCACCAGAAATATTTGTTCCACCTTGGGCAATAACATGTTCATATCCTTCTTTCATTCCATCAACAAAATCGCTTGCTTGTGCTACCTTGGCTGCATGCTGAATTTCCTGGGTAGTAGCATCATTCTTACCATATTTAATATTGTCAGAAATGGTTCCAGAAAAGAGAACAGTGTTTTGAGGTACGAAACCTATCTTTGCGCGAAGAGCTTCTTGACTCATTTCGCGTACGTCTACTCCATCAACCAAAATCGTACCACTAGTTGCATCATAAAAACGTGGTATTAAGTTTATAAGAGTTGATTTACCAGAACCGGTACCACCAATAATAGCTGTTGTTTCACCAGGTCTAGTGCTAAAGGTAATGCTTTTAATAGCTGGCTGATCTGCACCTGGGTAACCAAAGGTTACATCCTTAAATTCAACATATCCACTTTGTTTATCAGCCAATATAGATTTTTTTGGTTCAATGATTTCAGAGTCCATTTCTAATACTTCATTTATTCTTATTGCAGAAGCTTGTGCTCTTGGTATCATTATAAATACCATAGCAAGCATTAGGAAGCCCATTAAAATTTGCATGCCATATTGTATAAATGCTATTAATGAACCAACTTCCATGCTGCTAGCATCTATTCTTTTAGCACCGAACCAAATAATAGCAACTGTTGTGACATTCATAATTAACATCATTACTGGCAATAAAAATGCCATGATTTTGTTTACTTTTACAGCATTTTGCATAAGGTCAATGCTCGCATCATCAAATCTACCCTTTTCAGTATCTATACGATTAAATGCACGTACAACCCTAATACCAGTAAGTCCTTCACGTAATACAAGGTTTAATTTATCTATTTTGACTTGCATCAATTTAAATAATGGCATAGCGAATTTAAGAGTTATTCCAATAATAATACCAAGAAGCGGTACAACAACTGCAAAAATCCAAGTTAATGATGCATCCTCTTTTAAAGCCATAACAATACCACCTACGGCAGTTAGAGGCGCAAAAAGCATAATAGAAAAGATCATTACGGTTGCTGTTTGAATTTGAACAACGTCATTTGTAGTTCGTGTAATAAGGGTTGCGGTACCTACCTTATCAAATTCATGCAGCGAAAATCCTTCGACTTTAGAAAATAATTTATTACGAATAATCCTACCAAATCCCACAGCAGTTCTTGATGATAAAAATGCTGCTATTACTGAGCATAGAGCACCACCTGCTGAAATTATTAACATGATTCCACCTAATCTAATAATATAATTTATTCCCTTATAGTCCCCACTAAATCCTAAAAATGAAATAGTTTGAGCTACATCCTTGTGGACTATACCCTTATCAACTATATCAGCCATCAAGGTTGGTAAATACAAGTTTGCTAGTACTTGAGTAAAAATCAATACAACTATTGCCATTATTTGCATTGTATATTGTTTTAAAAATCTAAACAATTTAATCAAAAATATCATCTCCATTCGTTGTTATTGCTTTATTTTTGTTGGTCACTCAAAAGCTTCTTAAGAGCTTCTAAACCTACGAAGATTTTATGAAGTTCCGCGTTGCTACCTTGACTCATTATATTTTGAATGTTTTTTGCAAATTGATTATGAAAATCTTTGTGCATATCTTCAAAGCTTGGTGATACACTTACGTAAACTACTCTCTTGTCCTCCTCGCTTCTTTCTCTTACTACCATGTCCTGCTTCTCAAGTCTGTCAATAATTCCAGACACTGTACTATTTGATAAACTAAGCTCATTACTAAGTTCTGTTATCTTTAGCTTCTTTTTTTCACTTAAAAGTCTCAAAACCATACCTTGAGGCGCAGAAATACCTGTATCACAAAGCCCTTTACTCATATTATGTTTAAATAGTTGCATAATCTCTTGAAAAAGTCTTGCGACTTCTACACTATCATTTAATGTTTCCATACAATTACCACCTTTAAATGTATTTCGGTTACAAATGTTTCGTATGCGTATATTTAGCTTACGAAGTATATTATATGCCTGGAATTTTTTTATGTCAATGTATTTAAAGAAATAAATGTATGGTAATAAATGGATGTATTATATGAGGATGTTTGTAAACGTTAAACACTATTATATAAAGAAAAGCGCATAAATTCTGTAATAATTATGAAACTTCATCGCATCCGAGTGACAAATCCCTTAGGGGAACAATAAATCATTCTACAGCAGGTGCAAAGTTTATTTTTGATAATTTCTATAATACAACTGACATGTTCCAAAAATTCACAGCACAGCTTATTTCATTGGCTATTTGTTCACACCATGGTGGACTTATAGATTGCTTAGATTTAAAAGGTATTGATATATTTACCAATAAGATGGAAACTGATAAAGATATTATGTATGATGAGGCGCTATGTAATTTTAAGACGGAATATTCAGGAATTGAACACATTAAAAATCTGTTCAATAAATCAAAGGATGAGATAAAAATTATTTTTACTAACATTAATAAGATAGATGGAACGGCTAAATTTGGACATTTTGCAGCTGGAATGCTGGAAAAATATCTTTTTAGTTGTGTTATTGATGCAGATAGATATGATACATATACATTTATGGAAGGTAAGGAGCAGAAGCAGAGTATTGATAAATTAGCTTTATGGAATGAACTTGCGGGTAAATTAGAAACTAAGCTAGAAAGTTATCCAAAATCAACTAGAATAGATTTATTGAGAGAAGAAGTTTCCATAACGTGTAAAAATTTTGCTGAAAAAAAACCGGGGATATATCAACTTGCAGTGCCAACAGGAGGAGGGAAAACCCTTTCCAGTTTGCGATATGCGTTAGGGCATGCAAAGAAATTTGATAAAGATAGAATTTTTTATATTATCCCTTTTACTACTATCATTGATCAAAAGGCTAAGGACATAAAAGATATTTTGTGCCGTGATGATATAATTCTAGAACATCATTCAAATCTTGTTGTGGATAACCAGCAGGAGGATTATAAACTTTTAACGGAGAGATGGGATAGTCCTATTGTTCTTACGACAATGGTACAGTTCCTTGATACTTTATTTAGTGGAGGTACGCAAGGTGTTCGGCGAATGCATAACCTTGCAAATTCAATTATAATATTTGATGAAATTCAGGCGATACCTATTAAGTGTATTAACATGTTTAATAGTGCAATTAATTTTCTGGCAAATATCTGCAATGCGACAATTATACTTTGTACTGCTACACAACCACTTTTATCTACAACGAAAATGCCTTTAATGTTGAGTGAAAATGCTAATATAATTACGGATATACATGAAAAATTCAAACAATTTAAACGTGTGAATTTAGTAGATAAAAGGATTGTTGGGGGATACAGTGTATCTACACTAAATGATTTTGTTTTGGAAATTATGGAGAAGTTAGATAGCGGATTAATTATGGACAAGCTAGCTAGTATATTGGCAATATTCAATACTAAGAATGCTGCAAAAGAAGTTTTTAATGAGTTAAAAAAAGCAAATACTGATTTGCCTAAAGAAAAACAGTATTTAATTTTTCACTTGAGCACTAATATGTGCCCTTCTCATAGAATGAAAATTTTAAAAGATATGAGAGAAAAGTTGGGTCGTGAGAGGATAATTTGTATAAGTACTCAGTTAATAGAAGCTGGTGTTAATATTTCATTTGGGTGTGTGGTGAGGTCTCTTGCTGGACTTGATAGTATAGCTCAAGCAGCAGGTAGATGCAATCGACATGGAGAAAGCTCTTGCAGTGATGTTTATATAGTTAATGTTGAAGGAGAAAATGTTAGCAAACTGGTGGATATCAAAGAGGGACAGGAATGTACAAAGAGAGTTCTTGATGAATTTAAAGAAAATCCAAATATATTTGATAATGATCTGCTCTCTCCAAAAACTATGGAAAGATATTATAAGTACTATTATTATAATAGAAGTGCAGAGATGGATTATACATTACCTAAGCCAGACAACGATAAATCGATGTATGATTTATTAGCAGCAAATAATGAGGGTGGTAATGCATTTAATAGTAGAAATGGTAGCAAATCAAAATTAATGCTAAAACAAGGCTTTAAAACTGCAGGTAAGGGCTTTCAGGTAATTGATCAGAATACAACAGGCGTGATTGTTCCATATGGAGAAGGTGAGGAGCTTATAACCCTTATAAATGGTCAATGTAGTTTAGGAGAATTGAAACAGTATTTAAGGAAGGCACAGCAGTTTTCGGTAAATATATATGAAACAGATAAAAGAAAACTTGAACAAATGGGAGGTCTTATTGGGTTAAAAGATAATGCAATAATTGCTCTTAGAAAAGAATTCTATACAGAAGATGCAGGGGTGACATTTGAAAATGCACCAATGGAATTTTGTAATTGTTGAGGAGGGTGAGGTAATTGGAGAGAGAAAATATTGTTGAATTCAAAGTTAGTGGGCGATACGCACTTTTTAGCGATCCTATAAATAGGATTGGAGGAGAGAAATTTTCATATCAAGTACCAACTTATCAAGCATTAAAGGGAATACTCGAAAGTGTATATTGGAAGCCTACACTAATCTGGATAATTGATGAAGTAAGAGTAATAAATCTGATTAAAACGCAATCCCAGGGAATACGACCCGTAAATTTTAGTGGAGGAAATACTCTGTCAATTTATACTTATTTAGCTAATGTTGAATATCAAGTAAGGGCCCATTTTGAATGGAATTATAATCGCCCTAATTTAGAGCAGGACAGAAATGAAAATAAGCATTATTTAATTTCTAAAAGAATGATTAAATGTGGTGGTAGACGGGATGTTTTTCTAGGAACTAGGGAGTGTCAGGCATATGTTGAATCATGCAAATTTGGAGAGGGAGAGGGAGCATATGATAATTATGGGTCACTTTCCTTTGGACTAATGTTTCATGGCTTTGATTATCCAGATGAAACGGGAGAAGATGTACTAACAGCTAGGCTTTGGACACCAATAATGAACAATGGCTATATCAAATTTTTAAGACCTGACGAATGCAATATAAAACGTGAGCTATCATCAATGAAACCTAAGGTATTTGATGAAAATAATTTCAGTGGGTACGCGGAATTTGAAAAGGAGGGGGAGATTATTGAGCTGGATACAGAAACTTTATGATACTTATGAGAATTGTAGGAGTGAAGTGGGTGTTCCTGGAACAGATGAGAAGAGAATTACACTGCTTCCAATTGCCCATTCAACGCAAAATGCCCATATAGAAGTTGTTATTAATGGAGAAGCTGAATTCCTAAGGGCAAGGCTACTTGAAAAAAATGAGGTAGTTACAATTATTCCTGTAAATGAAGATTCAGCTTCAAGGGGGAATGGTAATTTACCACATCCACTTTGCGATAAATTGCAGTATGTTGCGGGTGATTATTGCAATTATGTAGACAAGAAAAAAGGTGAAGAATTCTACAAAAATTATATAGAAAAACTTGAGGGCTGGTGTAATTCTCTTTACTTTAATAGAAAAGTTAGTGCAATTTTGAGGTATTTAAAAAAGAAAGCACTTATATCAGATTTAATACATCAGAAGATATTGATATGTGATGATAATGGTGGGCTTAAAAAAGGTGTGAAGCTTGGAGTAGGGGATCAAAGTGATGCTTTCATAAGATTTAGGGTGGAAATTTCGGGTGAAGAGCAATCCGCTGTATGGCTTGATAAAGATATCTATGAAAGTTTTATTAATTACTATTTAAGTCTTAAGGTAAAAGTAGACTTGTGTTATGTAAAGGGACAAGTCATTCCTTGTTCAGAAAAACACCCTGCAAAGGTTAGGCACACAGGAGATAAGGCAAAGCTTATTTCGGCAAATGATGCTAATGGTTTTACCTATCGAGGACGGCTTGGTGGGGAAAATGACAAAAACAAAGTTGTGAGTATTGGTTACCAAACTTCACAAAAGACACATAGTGCATTACGTTGGCTTATAGAAAAACAAGGGTATAAAAATGGGGACCAGGTGATAATAGTATGGGGCACTAAAAATCAAGATATACCTGACCCTATGTGCGATACGCAAGATAGTATATTTGGGAAAGAAGAGCAACCTGCTATTTCAACTGAAAAGGAATTTGCAAAGAGGCTGAATAGTGCCATTGCAGGTTATGGTTGTGACTTAGATACTAAAGCTGAAATAATTATTATGGGACTAGATGCCGCAACAACTGGAAGACTATCTATCACCTATTACCGTGAACTTGATGGTATGGATTTTTTAAATAGGATTGAGAATTGGCATAAGACTTGCAGTTGGAAACATACGTATAAAAAAGTACCCGATGGAGTTGATGAAAAAGGAAAATTGAAATTTAAGCCCATTACGTTTATTGGTGCTCCATCTCCTAAAGATATAACTTTAGCATGTTATGGGGATAAAGTGAATGACAAGTTGAAAAAATCAACTGTAGAAAGGTTATTGCAATGTATTATTGATGGCGCTAGGATATCTTATGATTTTGTGAATTCGGCAATAAACCGTGCTTCAAATCCAGTTTCAATGGAAAACTGGGAATGGCAAAAAGCATTAACAATAACTTGCGCATTAGTTAAAAAATATAGATATGATAAATTTAAGGAGGAATGGTCAATGTCACTTGATGAAAAACAGATGGATAGAAGTTATATTTTTGGAAGACTTTTAGCAGTAGCACAGCAAATTGAAGAATATGCGTTATATACTGTTGGGGAAAAAAGAGATACGAATGCAGAAAGATTAATGCATCAATTTAAAATTCATCCTTATAAAACATGGGGTATTATTACAGATAAACTTAAGCCATATATGGCAAGATTAGGGCTAAAGGGCACAAGCTTAACGGAACTAATGACAAAGATAAATTCTATGCTACCTTATGAGGAGTTTACAAGTCAAAAGAAATTAGATGACAGCTATATCTTAGGATATTATTGCCAAAGACAAGTTTTTATTGATGAAAAAAATAAAAGAATAGAAGAAAATGCAAAAAAGAAATTACAAAAAACAAACGAAGGGGAGATTTAATATGAGCAATTTTGTAAATAAGATTGATTTTGCGGTTATCATTTCAGCAAAAAATGCAAATCCTAATGGAGATCCACTAAACGGAAATAGACCTAGAGAAAATTACGATGGGTTTGGTGAGATTTCTGATGTTTGCATCAAAAGAAAAATTCGTAATCGACTTCAAGACATGGGTGAGGAGATATTTGTTCAGTCAGATGAGAGAAGAACAGATGGATTTAGAAGTCTGAAGGATAGGGCTGAAGGCTGCCCAGAACTAAAAAAATCAAACAAAGATAAGGAAAACTATGCAAAAATAGCTTGCGAAAAATGGGTTGATGTTAGAAGCTTTGGACAAGTATTTGCATTTAAAGCAGGAGCGGATAATTCTGTTTCAATAGGGATAAGGGGACCAGTTTCAATCCATTGTGCTGTAAGTATTTCACCCATTGAGATATCAAGTATGCAAATAACAAAAAGTGTTAATGGAGAAACTCAGAAAGACCCTGATAAGAAAAGTTCAGATACAATGGGTATGAAGCATAGAGTTGAATTTGGTGTTTATGTGATTTATGGAAGCATTAATACACAATTAGCAACAAAGACAGGTTTTAGTGAAGAAGATAGTGAACTTATTAAAAAGTCATTAATTACCCTTTTTGAAAATGACTGTTCATCTGCTCGCCCTGATGGAAGCATGGAAGTATGTAAGGTTTATTGGTGGAAACATAGTGCACAAATGGGGCAATATTCTTCTGCAAAGGTGCATAGAAGTTTGCAAGTTGTACCAATTGTAGATATACCTAAAAGCATTAATGATTATAATATTTCTAATGAAATATTAGACGGACTAACACCAGAAATATATGATGGAATATAAAGAAGATGATTTTTTGCTATTGTCTGGGATACAACATTTTGAATTTTGTAAACGTCAGTGGGCACTAATACACATTGAACAGCAATGGCAAGAAAATCTTCGAACAATTGAGGGTGAAATTCTTCATGAAAAAACACATGATGAAACAATAAAAGAAAAGCGTGGAGATTTGATTATTTCAAGGGGTATGGCTATTTTTTCTCGTACACTAGGAATAACTGGAGCTTGTGACGTTGTTGAATTGAATAAGGCATCAGATGGGGTAAATATATTTGGGAGGGAAGGAACATATAATCCTATTCCTGTGGAGTATAAACGTGGAAAACCAAAAGAGGATGAATCCGACGTGTTACAATTATGCGCACAGGCTATGTGTCTTGAGGAAATGTTATTATGTAAAATTCCAGAAGCGTTTTTGTTCTATTGGGAAACAAAACGTAGGCTCAAAATTATACTTGACGATGGGTTACGTGAGAGAGTAAAAACAATTGTTAAAGAAATGCATGAATTATATGATAAAAGATATACACCAAAAGTAAAATTATCTAAAAGTTGTAAAGCATGTTCACTTACTGAGGTTTGTATGCCAAAGCTTTGTAAAAATCCCTCCGCTATTGACTACATCAAAAAAAATCTTTTGGAGGTGGAAGAATGAGAAAATTACTCAATACACTATATGTTACTTCTCCAAATACTTATTTATCTCTTGATGGAGAAAATATTGTGATTTTAAAAGATGATGCAGAAATCTTAAGAATTCCATTGCATAATCTTGAAGGTATTGTTGCTTTTGGTTATACTGGTGCAAGCCCAGCATTGATGGGTGCGTGTGCAAAGCATAATATTGCATTAAGTTTTATGAAACAAAGTGGTAGATTTCTTGCAAGGGTAGTTGGCGAGGTTAGAGGGAATGTTACATTAAGAAAGGCTCAATATAGACTTTCGGATAATGCTGAGGAAAGTAATAAAATTGCTAGAAATTTTATTGTGGGGAAGATTTATAATGCACGTTGGGTAATTGAGCGTGCAACTCGAGATTATGCAATACGACTTGATGTCGATAAGTTAAAAGGGGTTTCTAAAGCTCTTGTAAATTCTTTAAAATCAATTGGTGAAAGTGAGAATTTAGAACAACTCAGAGGTTATGAAGGAGAAGCAGCATCACAGTATTTCAGTGTGTTTGATGATTTAATTCTTCAACAAAAGGATTCTTTTTATTTTCATGGTCGTAATAAACGTCCTCCTCTTGATAATGTCAATGCAATATTATCATTTGTGTATACATTATTGGCGCATGATGTTGCAGCTGCATTAGAAACAGTTGGACTTGATCCTTATGTGGGATTTTTACATCGAGATAGACCAGGGAGGGTTTCACTAGCTCTTGATATGATGGAGGAATTACGTTCTGTTTATGCAGATAGATTTGTTATTTCATTAATTAATAAAAGAGAAATAAATGCAACTGGGTTTACCCAAAAGGAAAATGGTGCGGTTATTATGGATGATGATACAAGAAAAGGTCTATTAAAAGCTTGGCAGAGTAAGAAACAGGAGATAATTACACATCCATTTTTACAAGAAAAAGTACAATGGGGACTTGTACCTTATGCGCAGGCAATGCTATTGGCTAGGTTTATTCGTGGTGACTTGGATGGATACCCAACATTTATGTGGAAGTAGGTGATATAATGTTAGTATTAATAACCTATGATGTAAATACACAAACGCCACTTGGTAGGAAACGTTTGCGTCAGGTTGCAAAACAATGTGTAAATTATGGCCAGCGTGTCCAGAACTCAGTATTTGAGTGTGTATTAGATGCAGCTAAATGTCGTGAAGTTCAGCATAAACTTGAGCAAATAATCAATAAGGATACAGATAGTTTGCGGTTTTACTATTTAGGAAATAATTATAAAAGCAAGGTTGAGCATATAGGTGCAAAGGATTCCTTTGACGTCGAGGGTCCACTTATTATTTAGTGCGAATATATAGCGAACATAAAATTGCTGGATGCTTCGCACCATAAATATAAGTAAAATCATTGGGAATAAGTAAAATATAAGATAGGAGTGATGTATATTAAAAATAAAAGTACAAAATCAAGTATAAATCTAATGAATTGTAAAGATTTTCGCTTGTTTTTGCTGTCGATCCCTATATGGGGGCGTGGATTGAAATTTCCGGAATAAGATCAATATGGTACTTATAACCTGGTCGCTCCCTATATGGGGGCGTGGATTGAAATAAGGCATGGAGCAAATGTGAAGCAAAAGAAGTTGCGTCGCTCCCTATATGGGGGCGTGGATTGAAATCAACAAAGAATTTATTGAAAAAAATGTATATATTGTCGCTCCCTATATGGGGGCGTGGATTGAAATTTTAATTTCATTTAAATCTATTGATTTTATATTAGGTCGCTCCCTATATGGGGGCGTGGATTGAAATCTTGTAATGGATTAACAGTGGTTACTGGCTACACTGTCGCTCCCTATATGGGGGCGTGGATTGAAATATTCCAACTAAATTTATTAATTTTCCCATTTTTAGTCGCTCCCTATATGGGGGCGTGGATTGAAATTGATGCAAACAAAGAACTAGAAGTAATTAAGTATGTCGCTCCCTATATGGGGGCGTGGATTGAAATGATACTGATATTCCACACGAAATATTTAATATAGTCGCTCCCTATATGGGGGCGGAAATTATCAATGGCAAGGCTGAAAGAATCAAAGCTAAGTCGCTCACTATTATTCCACCAAAACCAACAATGGATAGAGATTCACCTGTTCGTTCTAAAATACGTTTTTCCATTATACTAACTCCATTCAGCCAAATTATTATTTAGTGTATTTATATGGAATGTCATTTTATATTATTTTTGATAAATTACTTATTATTTTAGTATATATAACTATTACTATACTATATATAATACCATTTATTAGCAGATTGTGTCATTCTTCCATAGTAATTACATTACTCTCATTTTGGTTAGTATCTCACATTAAAGTACATACTATTATATAGGTACAAGTACGTATACAATAGATGTATAAAGATACTTTGCAAAGTATCTTATACTATTAAAGG
>JBLHPD010000158.1:0-11853 GCA_047624165.1 Clostridium sp.
AAATTTACTGCTGAGCTAATTATAAAGCATAAGTATCTGCCTTCTTTAACCATCGATAGGGTAAATAAAAAAGTTAATTCTCAATGGAGATGGCATACAAGCGACTCTGAATATATTGATAAAAAGAAAGTTTTATGCAGCAATATGCCCACAACGTGTAAAGCATATTTTCCTTTAGAAAATGATGAATTTATATATACAAATAGTACTAAACTGGTAAGCAATTTCATGGATTCTATGATTGATAGTATGGTGAGATGTAGCTGCACTGAAATAAACAGTGGTAGTGATTATTTAGAGTATAGTTTTAGCAACTTAAGCAGTACGTGGATACATTCTCTTTTTTCAAAATTGCCTGAGATACCAATAGGTAAAAGTGACCAAATTAAAATGCTAAATGACTATAAGAAATGGATAGAACCTATAAAAATAAAACATAGTAATTTGAAATTTCGTACATGTTTCAAAGTTATTCCGCCAAGCCGAGAAGAGGAGTGGACAATTGAATATTTACTGCAAGCAAAGGATGATCCTAGCCTTATGCTATCAGCAAAGACGATTTTTGAGGAATCTATGGATACCATAACATATTTGAATAAAAAATTTAATAATCCACAAGAAAGGCTACTCGAGGATTTAGCAGTTGCATCAAAAGTATTTATTCCTATTGAAAGGAGTCTTTATGATGCAGTACCGACAGAGTGTAAGGTGTCTATGGAGGAAGCCTATTCATTTTTAAGAGAATCAGCTTACTTTTTAAAGGAAAGAGGATTTGGTATTATAGCTCCAGCTTGGTGGAAAAGGCCTTCAAAGATTTCCGTTAAATTAAAGGATAAAAATGGAAGTAAAAACAGTAATTTGGCAGCTAAAAGTACATTCAATATGGACACTATTCTTGAATATGATTGGAAGCTCGCATTAGATGGAAAAGAAATCAGTGAGAAAGAATTTGATAAGATTTCCAATTTAAAGGTACCATTTATTCAATTAAGGGGTCAGTGGGTACAGGTTGACATACATCAGATTAAAACATTTACCAAGATGAAAATGAATAAAGGCTTAAATGGGAAGATTCCAGTTGGAGAATTATTAAGGATTAACCTCAGTGATGAGGAAATAATTCCTGGAGTTAGTGTTGATAATATAGATAATCAAGAAGCTGTAGGGCATTTTTTTGAGAAATTGTTTAACTTGAATAATATAGAGGAAGTAGCTATTCCATTAGGCTTTGTCGGTTCTCTTCGCGAATATCAAAAGAGAGGATTTTCATGGTTAACGTTCCTTAGAAATCATGGTATAGGGGCCTGCCTTGCTGATGATATGGGACTTGGTAAAACTGTGCAAAGCATATGCCTTATGCTTTATGAGAGAGAGAAGGGGTTAACTGATAAGCCTACTTTGATAATATGTCCTACGTCTGTTGTCGGGAATTGGGAAAAAGAAATTGAAAAGTTTGCTCCTGGGCTTAAATCGGCAATTCACCACGGAAATAATAGGTGGAGTTATGAAACTTTTAGTGAAGAAATTCATAAAAATGAAGTTATTATTACAACCTATGCTCTAATAGTAAGAGATAAGGAGTTATTCCAAAAGGAAGAATGGGCAGGAATTATATTAGATGAAGCTCAAAATATTAAAAATAGTGCATCAAAACAGACCCAATATGTCAAAAGGCTTAAAGCAGAGTATAAGATAGCATTAACAGGGACGCCAGTTGAAAATAGACTTTCAGATTTATGGTCTATTATGGACTTTTTAAACAAAGGATATTTATATAATTGGTCAACATTTAGGAGTGAATTTGCAGTTCCTATAGAGAGAGATGGCGACCCTAAAAAAAGTGATAAACTAAGGAAAATAATTGCTCCTTTTGTGTTACGACGGCTTAAAACTGATATGGATATTATTAAAGATTTGCCAGAAAAAATTGAAACTAAGGAATATGCTCCTTTAACAAAAGAGCAGGCTACTTTATATCAAGCCGTAGTAAATGACTGCTTAAATAAAATTGAAAGTTCCGAAGGTATTCAGCGTAGAGGTCTTGTAATTGCTTCACTTACAAAGTTTAAGCAAATTTGCAATCATCCTGTGCAGTTTTTAAAGGATAATGGTGACATTGAAGGCCGCTCTGGAAAACTTAAAAGGCTTCTAGAAATGCTAGAAGTTGTTATACAAGAAGAGGATAGGTCATTAGTATTTACGCAGTTTGCAGAAATGGGACACATCTTAAAATCAGAGATTGAGTTAAAACTTGGGGTACGAACACTATTTTTACATGGAGGAACCAGCAGAAAGAAAAGAGAAGAGCTAATTAATATTTTTCAAGATGAAAGCACGGAGCCTATGGTATTTATATTATCTTTAAAGGCAGGTGGACTTGGTCTAAATCTTACTAAAGCGAATCATGTATTTCATTTTGATAGATGGTGGAACCCTGCTGTAGAAAACCAAGCAACAGATAGAGCCTTTAGAATAGGTCAAATTAAGAATGTCCATGTGCATAAGTTTATATGCATGGGAACTCTTGAGGAAAAAATTGATGAAATGCTTGAACGAAAACAGGCACTTGCTGAAAGTATAGTTTCCACAAATGAAAACTGGATATCAGAGATGAGTAATGATGAGCTTAAACAACTATTTGTATTAGATCATGATAACATAGATGAAAATTGAGAATTGAGAATTGAGAATTGATAGTTAAGGTAGAGTTTTATAATTGTTACCTACACACATATATATATTGGCGAGGAGGTGTAGACCCGTGGCTGGAAGAATAAGAAATGAATTTGGTAGTAATTGGTGGTCTAAAAAATGGAATAATGCAATTTCAAGTTTTACTATAAGTTCTAGAATTGACAAAGGACGCGAATACGCAAGAGCTGGCAATGTACTTAGTATCGAAGTTTCAAAGGGAGAAATTGAGGCAGAGGTTCAGGGTGGTAGATTAACGCCTTATAAAGTAAATATGGAAATCGATAGTTTTTCAAAAGAGCAGTGGGAAAAAATTATGAATATTATGGCACAAAAAGCTATATTTTGTGCTAAACTCTTAAATGGAGAAATGCCTGAGAATATAGAGGAAGCTTTTAAAGAAGCTAAAGTTTCTCTTTTTCCTAAAAAACAAATACATTTAATAACTCAGTGTTCATGCCCAGATGTTGCAAATCCATGCAAACATATTGCTGCAGTTCATTATATGCTTGGACTTGAATTTGATAAAGATCCCTTTGTAATATTAAAACTGAGAGGTATGGATAAAGAAGAATTTTTAAAAGCTTTGAGAATTTTAAGAAGTGGCGATGAAAGCGATCAAATTAAAAGAAAAGCAAAAAAACTTCGCAAGTCAAAAAAAACTATTGAGGATTTAAAAAAGGAATTTGAAAGATTTAAGGGTATAGATGATGCGGTATTAAACATGACGTTTTCTTATGTAACACCTGAAGTTAAACATGGCGTTATAAAGACACTCGGCATTCCAGACTTTTGTACTAGTGAAGACGAGTTTGGATATAAAATGAGGATGGCGTATAGTAATGCTGAAGAGGAAACTAGAAAGTATGTCAATAGAAGGCACTGATGATTTAATAAAAAAAGTTAAGAGGCAAAGATTACTTGGTCAACTAACCGCTTGTTGCTTTCAACGATGTGTTGGGCAAGATGGTTTGAATTCTGTGTATAGTACAACTTATGAAATTGACAAGAAGTATTCGACCAATTACCACGAATGATTAGTAAGCTTTTTGAAGTATGTTCAAAAGGAGGATTTGATTGTTGATGGTGCAATGACTGACCCGAAAGGCGACAGGGGACTTTCACCTAGTAAACAAACAGATCCTGATCTTTACCTTAGGGTGGTGGAAAGAAGACCGGACGGGATAGTGGTGAGGGGTTGTAAAGCTCATCAGACGGGAATAGTTAACTCACACGAGGTACTTGTTATGCCGACAATTTCCATGGAGCCGGAAGATAAGGATTATGCCGTAAGCTTTTCAGTGCCAACAGATACTAAGGGAATAGTTATTATATATGGAAGGCAGTCTTGCGATACCAGAAAACTTGAAGGTAGTGAGATTGATGTAGGAAACAGTGAATATGGGGGTCATGAGGGTCTGGTAATATTTGATGATGTGTTTGTTCCAAACGACAGGATTTTCTTGAATGGTGAAACAGAATTTGTAGGAATGATGGTAGAGCGCTTTGCAGGACACCATAGACCTAGTTATGCATGTAAGGTAGGGGTTGGTGATGTGCTTATTGGAGCAGCAGCGCTAGCAGCAGATTACAATGGAGCTGCAAAAGCATCCCACATAAAGGATAAATTAGTAGAGATGACTCATCTTAACGAAACTATGTACGCATGTGCTCTTGCTTGTTCCCTTGAGGGGCATGAAACTTCATCTGGAGCATATTTGATAGATCTTTTAATAGCAAATGTTTGTAAGCAGAATGTAACACGATTTCCATATGAGATTGCACGTTTAGCTGAAGATATAGCAGGTGGGATAATGGTTACGATGCCTTCAGAGGAAGATTTAAGGAGTGATGAAGTCGGTCATTATATTCAGAAATATTTAATTGGTGTGGACAGCGTACCTACAGAAGATAGAATGCGTATATTGAGACTTATTGAGAATCTTACACTAGGTTCAGGTGCGGTAGGATACCGTACAGAATCCATGCATGGGGCAGGTTCACCACAAGCTCAGCGAATAATGATCGCTCGTCTTGGTAATGTTGAATATAAGAAAAAATTGGCTAAAAGAATTGCAAAAATTAAAAACTAATAAATAGTGTTTTATAGTGGTACAGATTTCTGTACCACTAATTTTTTATCAACAAATCAAAAATAGTACTAAAAATACAGGGGACAGTTAATAACTTGTTAAAGTTATTAACTGTCCCCTGTATTTCTATTAATTTTAACCTCTCGATAACATAAACATAACTTCTATAAAGTATTATGGAATTGGACAAATTATCCAACGTTATCTAAAGGAGATGCATACAATGAATTTAAATTTTAATAAGCAAAAAGAAATAATTGGGAGCTACGTCTCTAAAATTCTAAAAAATTTTTATAAGATTCTTTTAAAGATTAAGAAAACTAAAGGTCCTAAATTTAAGGGTTTCATAAAACTCAGAAATACTAATGAATTTAAGGGCTTCAAAAACATCACTATACCCATTAAAATAATTACAGTAGTAGCTGTAATTTTAGTGTTCTTTATGGCTATACAGAGTGCAATTATATATAGAGTTACTTATAATAAAATGGTAAGCACTAATAAACAAAATATGAAGTTAGTATCTAATGAGGTATATGAAAATTTCAATAATCTAATAAAAATACAAATTAGTGATATCCAAAAGAATGCATTAAATGATGATGCCATTAGAGTCGCAAAACTTAGAAATAACACTTCTAGGGATGATTTTAGGACCACAAATAAAAATGAGATAGAAAAGACAACAAATAGATTAATAAGTTATGTCAAAAATAACAAGACTGATGAACATGATTTTATTACTGATAAAGATGGAGTAATTATAGTAGATAGTGATAATGAATATTTAAATACGGATTTAAGTCAAAAGGATTATGCGAAAAAAGCTTTGCGTGGGGAAACCTCTGTAAGTTCAGTGCGTATGTCCATTGTCAATTTCAAGCCAATAGTAACATTTTTACAGCCAATTATGGATGAAAGTGATAATGTGATAGGGATTGCTGGAAAAAATGTTTACACAGATTACTTTTCTGAAAGGTTTGATAAGTTTAAATTCTTAGACGATGGATTTTTATTTGTAGTGGATAGTTCACAGAACATAATATACCATCCTGACAAACTTCGTATTAATAAAAAATTAGACATTCCTGAACTAATTAGTATTACTAAAGACAATAAGAATTTTGAAAAAAGTGATATGAAGGAACTAACTTATAAGAGAGGCGAAGACACGTTTAGCGCATTTTATATTAGTGTACCTGAATTAAAAAGTTTAGTAGTTCTTACAGTAAATGAGAATAATATTAAAAGTGCATCAAATTTATTGGGAAATCTTATAGTATTAATGACCTTTATAATGCTTATAGTAATGGTACCTTTATGTTACATATTTATTAGAAAGATTCTGAGTCCTATGAAGGTCCTAGTGAAAAATACAGTGGAAATTTCAAAAGGAAATCTTGCAGTTGTTAATGAAATAAAAAGTAATGATGAGATTGGTAAACTGTCACGAAGTTTTAATTTTATGGCGGAGAATATTAAATCTTTAGTATTTGATGTGAAGAAGGTAACTGAAGAACTTCTACATATTAATAAGGTTACAGGGACGACTCAACATAATATAGTTGCAGGCATGGAGATAATTACAGAGAATACTCAGTTAGTATCAGAGGATACTAACAAGTTAAATAATGTGATTGATTTAAGCGTAAGTTCCTTTGAAGCCATAACGAAAAAGGTCCAAAGCATAAAGGTACAATCTACAGATATGTATTTAAAAGCTGAAAATATTAAGAATATTAATAATACTAATATAAGTACAGTAACTAGCTTAAAATATATAAATAAGGAAAGCGCTGATAAATTAAATGGAGTAAATATATCTTTTAAGGAGTTATATATGGATTTAATGGGTATTAAAGATATTGTGGATGTTGTAAACAACATATCTAAAAGAACTCATATATTATCATTAAATGCATCTATAGAAGCAGCTAGTGCAGGGAAATATGGGTCTGGTTTTAGTGTGGTAGCTAGAGAAATTAGAAATTTATCAGATGGCATAGGAGAGCAAATGTGCAAAATACAGGATATAGTTAGTAGTGTTAATAACAATATGTTCAAAACTGAAACAAGCATAGATGAAGTAAATAGGGTTTTTAATGATCAGGATAGTGCTATAAATGATACTATTGAAAGTTACCAGAAGGCATTAAGTTCTACAGAGGATATTGTTTCGTCAATTGGAAATATAGACATTAGTATTGATATCTTAAATAATGAAAATACTAGCGTTATAAATACACTTAAAGAAGTAAATACTATTTGCTCAGAGTTCACAAATTCTGTAAACCAAATAAGCGCTGTAATTAAAAATCAATATATTGAAACTGTGAATATGGACAGTCTGGTACAACAACTAGAAAATTCAACTAATGAGCTTAGAGAAAAAATGAATAAATTTAGCTTTTAAAGTTTATTCAAATACTACTTGCCACCTAGGTGGCACCGTCCCCTTCATATTTAATCTAGATGTTTTCCACCTTTTGTGAGATAATCATTATATAAATTGAAAGGACATGGTGCTAACTATGATTAAAAGAATTCTTTGCAGAAAATATATTATACTTATTGCTATTATTATTTTTTTAGTTTTCTTTTTGTATTTTGAAAATAATAATATAATAGTTTCCAAGTACAATATAAAGAGTAGCACGCTTCCAAAAGCTTTTGATAATTTTAAGATAGTTCAAATTTCAGATTTACATAACAAAGTTTTTTATAAAGATAATAACACCCTAACAGATAAAATAAAATCACAAAATCCAGATATTATAGTTATTACTGGAGATTTAGTAGATAGACGAAAATACAATGAAGAAAATGCACTGTCATTCATTGATAAAATAAAATCCATAGCACCAATATATTATGTTAATGGAAACCATGAGGGCTGGTCTGGAAAATTTGCATCTTTAGAAAAAAAACTTAAGGAAAAGGGAGTATTCGTTTTAAGGAATGAATCTATTGATTGCGAAAAGGATGGTGAAAAAATCATAATTTCAGGAGTAGATGACCCTGCTTTTAATACCTCTGGTTCTTCTGAAAATTATATGAATGAAGATATAATGAAAAGTGAATTGCTCCGCGTTAATAATAAAAAGTATTTTAAAATATTACTTTCCCACAGACCTGAGTTTTTTAATCTTTATGTTAATAATAATATAGATGTTGTTTTTACCGGTCATGCTCATGGTGGGCAAATTATTATTCCTTTTATAGGTGGAATACTTTCACCAAATCAAGGCTTTTGGCCAAAGTATTATAAAGGTATACACAGGAAGAATAATACCAATACCACTATGGTAATAAGTCGAGGACTTGGTAATAGTACTTTTCCTCAAAGAATATTCAATAGACCAGAAATAGTAATTGTGACATTAAAAGTAGCCAAGAATTGAAAAATTGAAGTTTTTATTATTTTTTACGTTGACAATTTATTGGTAATATCATAATATATACATATACAGTGAGTGTACCTAACAAATGTTAGCGGTACAGGGAACTTTCCTACACGTAGATAAGTCTACGGAGTCACTTCTAAAGTGATTTCGTGGAATTTTTTTGCTTTTTATTAATATATCTGGGGGAGGGAATTGGGGTATGAATTTTATAATAAGACCAGTAAAACTTGAAGACGCAGTATTTATTAATGAATTGCGACGTCAAGATGGAGTTAGAGAAAATATACTAGGCATCACTAGTGATAGAGTTGTAAGAACACAAAGCTTTATAAATGGGCTTACAGAAAATGATCATATGCTAGTAGGAGAGGTAGAAGAAGATGGGGGTAAGAGAGTAGTCGGAGTTGCTAGTCTATCAGTTAGATCAAATAGACTAAGGCATTCTGGCAGCGTTGTAATAATGGTAAATAGAGAATACCAAGGCATGGGAATAGGTAAAGCTCTAATGAGAAATTTAATTGATATAGGCGATAATTGGTTGATGCTTGTAAGAATAGAACTCGGAGTTTTCACAGATAATGAAAAAGCAATAAATTTATATAAATCTTTAGGTTTTGAGATAGAAGGCATAAAAAAATATGCAATAATTAGAAATGGAAAATATGATGATGAATACTTAATGGCAAGGTACAATGTAAAACCTATACATTAATATGGAAGTGAGATGATAATAATATGGGAGCATTGGTTTTACTTAGTGATTTTACTGAAAACGATAACATGTATTTGAAAATAAAAATGAGAGAAATATTTTTAGATAAAAAATATACTTTAAGCTTTATACCTTCAATGACTGATAGAGAACTAAAACATTTTGAGAAAACAAAAATTGAGTTAAGTGAATATGGAAATTTTGAATTTATATATTTTGATATAGATGATTTTTGTAATATAGATAAAATAGAAAATATATTTAAATCAGATGTAATATACCTATCATGTGGGAATACCTATTATTTTTTGAATAACCTGAAAAAAAGGTATTTTATAACTAGACTTAGAAGGTATGTTGAAAATGGGGGGCACATTATAGGGATAGGGGCAGGTGCAATACTTATGTCAAAGGACATATCAGCTGCACAATTTAGTGATGAGGATATAGTTGGTTTATCAGATTTATCATCTTTAGCACTAGTTGATTTTGACTTTATACCGCATTGGAATGAAGATAGCAATTATTTGCATAATTTAAAGGAATATTCTAAAAATACTGGCAATACAGTTTATGCATGTAATGACGGTGATGGAATAGTTGTAATTAATGAGCGGTTACACTTTTATGGGGATATAAAAATGATAAAAGAGGGAGAAATAAGGCAAGTTGTTAAATAGTTGCATTAGCAAGTCTTGCTTTATTAAATTTAGCCTCGTTCTTCTTAAAAACTTGATGCATCTCTAGTATTTCTAGTGAAATATAAGTATATTTAATGAATATAGCAGCCGTAATGAAGGATATTATATCTGATACTGGATAAGCAATCCATGCCCCTAGGACACCCATGTCCAGACCCATTACGAGTGAATACACTAGTGGGATAAATATTATTATCTGCCTGTAAATAGATAACTTGAAAGAGGCTTTAACTCTATTTATAGCTTGGTAATAAGAGATTGCTAAATAGTATATTCCAAGGCATGGGAAGACGGCTATAATTATTCTAAAAGCTTTTGCTGTTTGCTCTATAATAGCGCTATCATTTATAAATATTCCAATAAGTCCTTTCGCAAAAATCATAAATACTGCCCACAATATAGTTGAGCTTACAGATACTGCAATTATAGATACTTTGACAACTTCTTTTAATCTTGTATAATTTCCAGCACCATAGTTATAGGCAGCTATAGGTTGCATAGCTGAGCTTATTCCCATAATCGTCATAAATAAAAACATTGAAACCCTTGTAGTTAATCCAACTGTTACTATAGCCAAATCCCCGCCATAGGAGGATAGTAAATTGTTTAAGATAGCAGCGACTACTGCATCTGATATCTCTATTATAAAGGTTGAAAATCCAACGTATATTATTCCAATTGATACTGCTTTATTAAGGGTTAATTTAATGGGGAATTTTAAAACTTTCTTTATTTTCATAAATACAGTTAGAACATATATAAAAGATATTATCTGAGACATTACTGTTGCGATAGCAGCTCCTTTTACGCCAAAATGAAATATATTTACTAGGTAATAATCTATAAGCACATTGAAAATTGCTCCAATAGAGGTGCCTATTAAAACTATTTTAGTGTTTCCCAAAGCAGTTATAATATAGGATGCAATTACAGTAAAGGATTGAAATAAAGTGCCCAGTAATATTATACTCACATAATCTTTTGCTAGCGGAAATATATTTTCTGAAGCACCTAAACCAATTATAATTTTATTTCTAAAAATAAAAATACTAATCCCAGCTACCGAAACTATTATAAGCATTAGAACTATAGCATTAGGTATTATAATTCTTAAGTTTTCAAAATCTTCGTCTCCACAGCTTCTTGCAACGGAGGTAGAGGCACCAATAGCTATAAGCATAGATATTGCTACAAATAATCTTTGAATTGGAAAGGCTATAGTTAAAGCACCGATAGCATTAGCTCCTATTGCTTGCCCTAAAAACATAGAATCCACCATGTTGTACATTTCAACTACCATTAATGAAATTATTGCTGGCACGGAAAATTTTAATAATAGCTTTCCAATTTTCTCCTCACCAAACATCTTATTACTTTCTGCCATGTTACCAATTGTCATGAAATCCACTTCTCCTTAAAATTTTTCTTTCTATAGTATTATTTTAAGACATTATGAAAATTTTAGCATTCACACAGTTGCTAAATATAAAGTACAAAGTTGCTAACATGTGAAAAAGCATAATGCTTAAATAACAAAAAAACACCTTAAAACAGGTGTTTTTGTACTTTTTGAAGAACTATTAGGGTAGAACCATAGCCCTCTATCTTTATTATATTATTATAAACTGCAGTTTTTTTAGCATAAGATAAAGAAATATTAGGTGTGGAAATCTTAGTTAAGATTTTCCATTCATCAAAACTAAGTCTATTTGGTTTACCCATGCGTAGCCAGATATCGTAGGCTGAGCCGACCTTTTCTCCAATTTCATATTTAATAACTTTATAGTCGTGAACTAAATTTTTAATGGATAAGGAAATCTTTCTCTCAGTGATATTTTTAATACCCTTACCTTTAGATAAATCCTCTAGTTTAATTAGGGTATTAAGTTCATCACTGTAACTGTAAAGTAAGACCTGAAGATCATCATCTTGCCTTGTTATAATGTACCCATCGCCATAGTCTATAACCTCATTTCCTAGTTTTGATAATAAATAATAAGCATAGTAGGAAACTTTCTTTATTCCGTTTAATGTAAGTAAGCCCGGAGAGCCAAAAAATAATTCATTATTTAAAATTGAGTTTTCTTCTACAGTATCAAAAGCGGTCAGATTAAGCAGGCTATTTTTATTGTTAATAAAATTATGAATAATATATGGAAGCATATAGGAAGAATCAAAAATTGTATTTATTGCTTTTGGAACATTAAAAGGTTCCTCTATTAAATTTTGCAATTCGTATTTTTCAAAAATTT
>JBLHPD010000159.1:0-11661 GCA_047624165.1 Clostridium sp.
TCTATTTATTATTTATGTAACTATAATAAATTTATAACACTAATAAGAAAATAAATATATTAATCATCTTCTTCGAATCTGAAATGTCGTTAACTTTTACACTACCAAGAATTTCCTTATTGATATAATACTTCCCATGGCTCCAATAAATAATCCGCCTATCACAAATTGCCACAAAGTAGTACTTAATATAAACTGAGGGTTTATTAGGTTAACTCCAAATCCTAATAATAAATTCATAGACTTTAGAAAAATCATTCTATAAGCATAATATAGTATTCCAGTAGAAACAAGTGCACCTAATGTACCTAGCATCATACCTTCAATAATAAATGGCCATCTTATAAACCAATCAGTAGCTCCAACAAATTTCATAATACCTATTTCTTTTTTTCTTGAATACAATGTAAGTTTAATTGTGTTTCCTATTAAGAATAGTGAAACGCTTATTAAAATAACAAATAATACTAATCCTATTACTTTTAGAGCATTTGTTATTTTTATAATTTTGTCAACAATTGCCCTAGCATCATTAATCTTCTCTATCCCTTTTAATCCTGTAATAGCCTTAACTACATTATCCACTAGTTCAGGTTTTTCTACTCTTACAATATATGAAGTTGGAAGAGGGTTCTTTCCCTCAGTTTCAAACCCTTGTGTTAAGGCTTTACTATCATCTCCAAATTGTTTCTTCATTTTTTCTAGTGCATCATTTTTATCTTCAAATGTTATCTCTGAAACTCCTTGCACATCGTTAAGAGCCCTTTCAACAGCTGATTTTTCTGTTATTGTTATATCATCCTCAAGATAGATTTGCACCTGCAGCTTAGAACCTAGTTCTTCAACTCCTGCATTAACATTAAAAACAATTAACAAGAATACGCCTAAAATAAATAGAGTAGCTGCCACTGTAGCCACAGAAGCTATACTAACGGTTCTATTTCTTTTTAAGCTCCTTAAAGCATCCACAATAAAATATTTAACTGTATTAATCTTCATAACCGTATCTTCCCCTTTGCTCATCTCTGGCTAAAACACCTTTTTCTATAGCGAGTACTCTCTTCTTCATAGAGTCCACTATATTCTTTGCATGGGTTGCCATTATTACTGTAGTTCCAGCTTTATTAATATCATTTAATATATTCATAATATCTATTGCTGTTTCAGGATCCAAATTTCCTGTTGGCTCATCAGCTATTAGCAAAGTAGGATTATTCACTATAGCTCTAGCAAGCGAAACTCTTTGTTGCTCTCCACCTGAAATTTCATTAGGATAAGCCATATGTTTTTTTGATAATCCAACCAAATCTAAAACCATAGGCACTTTTTTCCTAATATCTCTTGGAGAACATTCTATAACTCGAAGTGCGAATGCTACATTTTCATAAACATTTAAAGTATCAATTAATCTAAAGTCTTGGAAAACCACTCCAATTTTTCTTCTAAAATATGGTATCTGTTTTCTAGTTAATTTCGTTATATCGGTATTGTTTATAATAACATTACCTGTAGTCAATTCTATCTCTTTTAAAAGTATTTTGATAAAAGTAGATTTACCTGCTCCACTAGGGCCGACCAAGAATACAAATTCCCCTTTTTCAATGGTAATATCAACATTGGACAATGCTATTACGTTATTATCATAAATTTTAGTTACTTTGTTAAATTGTATCATATTTAATTCTCCTTACCCCGTTTGTGTGATTCATTTCAGTGAAATTTCTAACAACATTATATCATAAGGACTAGGTGTTTAATAAATTTTTTTATAAAATTTCCGTGAATATTAGTGAAATTAAATTATTTATATAATAGTAACTCATAAATAATATTTACCTTTATGATTTCCTATAATAAAAATATTATGATTTTCTAAAATAAAAATATTTTGGAAAATTAAATATTGAATTTGACTCTCTTCTTATTTATTTTGCCACTAATCACAAAAGATAAGGGCAATAAATGCCCTTATCCATTTTACAAACCTACACTAATTAAAAGTGCGGTGTCTACCTTTTTCATATCACTATCAGTCATATGACCAATTTTTTCTTTTAATCGCTTTTTATCCAATGTTCTTATCTGTTCCAGCAAAACTACAGAATCTTTATTTAGCCCATACTCTTCTGAAGAAATCTCAACATGAGTAGGAAGTTTCGCCTTATTTATCTGAGAAGTAATAGCTGCAATTATAATAGTGGGACTATACTTATTACCAATATCATTTTGAAGTATAATTACTGGTCTAATCCCGCCTTGCTCTGAGCCTACAACCGGACTCAAATCAGCATAGAATATATCTCCTCTTTTTACTATTGTTGTCATTTGACAAATCACTCTCCGAAAGCTTTACTTCGTATTCTCTAAAATCTTTGATATCAATCTCAAAACCCATATTAGCTATCTCTAAATTTAATTCAGCCATTTCTAAATAGCCTTGTTTCATATCATCTATATAATTGAGTCTTTTCTTTTCCTCTATATATAGTATTATAGCTTCCCTAAAAAATACACTTCTTTTTTTACAATCTTTCGCAAGTGCCTTATTAAATTCAATATTTAGTTTTTCTGAGAGGTTAATTACTAATTTCTTTGAAGTTGACATAGAAAATTTAATACCTCCTATTTACTAAAACAACATTATGTACAAATGTATTATAATTCAACCTATGTCAATCTGTCAAAGAAATTATTCTTGATTCCGCCCTTTTACAACAAGTATCATTACACATAATTAGTCTATTTTACATGTAATATATAAATATTACACATAATTTCTTATATTTACAACCGCACCTTCTTTAACGTATACTCTTGGTACTCTTTTACCAATCATACAAACCACTTCATAGTTTATAGTACCTATTAGCCCAGCTACTGTATCTGCTGTAAATTTATTGTTTTCATCTTCGCCTATTAGTATAACCTCA
Source organism: Clostridium sp. (assembly GCA_047624165.1). Lineage (GTDB taxonomy): Bacteria > Bacillota > Clostridia > Clostridiales > Clostridiaceae > Clostridium_AD. The sequence goes on from JBLHPD010000159.1 coordinate 2,931, forward strand.
TCTCCAATTTTTACTCCATCAATATCAGTAACATCAATCATGCATTGGTCCATGCAAATCCTACCTATCACCGGAGCAAACTTACCTTTTAAGATTACTTTTCCCTTTTCAAATAGAAGTCTAGTATATCCATCAGCATACCCAATTGGAAGTGTAGCTATTACACTTGCCTTCTCTGTTTTATATTTTCTTCCGTAACTCACATATTCTCCAGGTGGCAAAGTTTTTATGTGTACTATATTTGCTTTTAAGGTCATTACAGGTTTTAAATTAATATTTTCCTTATTTACATCTTCTGACGGATAATAGCCATATAGTATTATCCCTGGGCGTACTGCATCATAATGGGTCTCTGGCAAATCTATAATAGCAGCACTATTGGCAACATGTCTCATACTTATGTACACTTTTTTCTCTTTTAACTTTTCATAAAAGTCATCGTATTTTTTAACTTGACCATAAGTATAAGCCTTATCTTTTTCATCGGCTGTAGAAAAATGACAAAACATTCCTTGTATACTTATATTAGGTAATTTAGAAATATTATATACTTCCTCCACGCTCTCATCATTTGGCAGATAGCCTATCCTCCCCATGCCTGTATCTACAACTATGTGAATTCTAGCTACTTTATTTTTCTCCTTAGCCATCTTTGATAATTCTTTTGCGAATTCATAAGAGAATACTGATTGTTCAATATCATACTTTAATATATCGTCTATTAAGTTTGGCGGTGTAAACCCTAAAATCATTATTGGGCATTCTATCCCTGAATTCCTAAGCTCCACTGCTTCACTTAATACTGCTACTGCTAACCTATTTGCACCATTTTGAAGGAGCACTGGAGCTACGTCTATAGCTCCATGTCCATAGGCATCTGCCTTTACAACGGCTATAATATTTTCGCTCCTAGCTACTCTTCGAATTTCTCTCATATTATAAGCTAGTTTGTCTAAATCAACCTCTGCCCATACAGGCCTTAAATGCTTAAACATTTCGTTCACCTCATCTATTATTTTAATTCATTCGTTCATGCTTTTAATATACTATGGAATTAAAAACTCTGAAGGATCAATCTTTACATTAGGAACAAAATTGGTATATGTTATCTCAATTTTTTCTTTCCCATTGATATCGTAAATAACCATCCTCTCTGGCAACATGCTTTTAGTACTAACATAAAGTAATGCATTGTTAACGTTTTTATTGTTACCAGGTATAAATAAATCAATTACTGAGTATTCAATATCATTAATGTTTTTGATATTATATTTTATTTCCTCATTAGTATACAATAATCCAATATATTCACCTATAAAAGACAGCTTAAGCACTTCATCAAAATCCTTGCTCTGTACATACGCTACACCATTGTTTTTGTCACTAATGTAAATATTATCATCGTTTTTATAGATAAACACCCTGTTGTTGTTTAGTTCTAGTTTGTATCCACCTCCTCGCAAATAGGATTGTCTTGCCTTATAGTTAATTGTCTGTTTATCATTCTTTATGTCCATATTGATTTCTGTAGTATAGCTTTCTATGTTTTTTAAAAAAGTTATACTATCATTTGTATCCTTAGGTTTCTTATTACAGGAAGTTAAAATCACGGAACTTAAAAGTATTAGGATGCTTAAAAATAATAGTAATTTTTTTTTCATTGTTATCCTCCTAGTATTTCTCTAGAGATGCGAAACAATTATTGATTATAACAATTCACTTTACTACTAATACTATTACTTATAGTTCCATACTATTACTAAAATATTTGAATCTATGTACATACAATGAATCAGTTACCTCTCTATTCACACACTCCTTTAATTTCTTTTTCCACTTCTAATATAGCATAGGCTACTGCACTCTCTTGACCATGAGATATGCTAAGATGAATATTATATTGCCCTTCTTTTTTAGCTATTAATTTCGCTTTCCCTTTTAAAATCACTATTGGCTTTCCAAGGGTTGTCCTATCAATTTCAATATCTTTAAAATCAAACCCTCTAAATCCTGTGCCTAAAGCTTTTGCTACTGCTTCTTTGGCTGCAAATCTACCTGCCACATACTCCGGTCTTAAATTTCTACTTTTAAAATATTCTAATTCAACACTTGTAAAAATTTTTTCTAAAAACCTACTGTTGGCTTCAATAGCATTCTTTATCCGCCCAATTTCAACAATATCAGTACCTACACCAATAATCAAAACTATCACCCCTACTTGTTAATCTTTGTTTACCAATTTAACTTTTTCATTTAGTAGAACACAGATTTTGAATTTGCCATAATATTATAATAATAATACTAATAATACTATAATATAATAAATTCATGATTATTTATAGTACTATCCATAAGATATTTAATATTTTTTGATTATACGACAAAAAGAGAAGACCGTTCCTCTGAAAGAGGCCTTTTCTCCTCAATATGTCAGTCTAATCCACAATATTAACAAGTAGCTATGCTTTTTAATATCTCATCAAAATCACTAATATACTCATCAATATAGTCACCCAATATTTCAATCATGTGGATAGGTGATACTGTATTGTCATATAACATTTTTATAAGACTTTTAACTTTATGTCTTTGTGGACTTATATTTTTCACACAATCCCTTTGTATAAATACTACCGTATCATCAACTATGTCTTGCCTTTCTATTTCAATACCATAGGCTTGTACTTCAGTAGGTATACCGTAAACCGAAACAAAAATCTGACTTTTCACTAATCTATAAAAATAGATATACTTCACATCAGCTTCTGTCACTTTTTTAGATAAATTTTCTATAACTACCATTTAATCTTCCCCCTATACTATGTTATGAGGATATAGTAGCATTATTTTTCAGAAAAATCTGTCACTTTATGAAAACCTCTCAAATGTATTATCTCTTTTAAATGACAACTTCAACCCAATGCACCCATAATCTTATTGTTAACAAAGTATACATATACATCTGGATGTATATGCACTTGATTATTTTGTCGAAATTGTAATAAATATATCTAAAAGTTTTTTCATATAAATTAAAATATTTTTTGAGAAATTAAGACTAACCGTTATAGATGCCCTTGTATTATTCAAAATATAAATATTATGTAAATATTTGGCATAAAATTCGAACCTTGTGTTGATTATTTTTTTCATTTTTTAATATTATTATGCTATTTGTAAATTTTGCCCTTTATTTCTTTCACCATTTTATACCTATCAACACCAATGTATTTGCATAAATCTTCCAATATTAATAATACCGCGATTACCATAGCACAATCATCCTTATGATAATCCTCTAAAGCATATCTATTTTTATATATAACCATATTAGCTTTTTTACAGCTTATAGTTTTGTATAATTCATTTAGCGAGTCATATAATATAGTATATGTAATTACTATAAAATCTGCTTTTGATTTATCACTTCCATTCACTATTTCTCTAATGATTTTATTCAAAGAAGTATTTTTGTAATACTCCAGCGCTTTCAAGCTATAATTATCCTCAATAAATTTACCTACTATCTTTGCATCTATCAAGGTTATTTCACCCTCTGTGTTAAAAAACACTCCAGCATCTAAAAGCTCATTTTTTTCTTTCCTAGCCTCTGTGAGCTTTTTCTTCATCATATAATTAAATGAGCTAGTAAATTCTTCATCTATTATAAAATATTGAAGTTCTTTGGCAGATACAACATTTACTAACTCAGAAAAGTTCTTATAAGCCTTATTTAAATAATCTTTATTATTGTAGTCCATGTTACTCATAAACTTATCTCACCTCACTATAATAAATTAGTTGAAAATCTCACTCACTAGTACCTTATTTAGTGTGGCTGAATAAATTTAAATTATACTAAGTTATAGTTGTTTCCTAATATTACTATGTCCCTTTTTCACTTGCATAACTTGCTCCTTAGTCATATCGTGCAGTGAAAACTTAGCTTCGTTATATACATATGTCATATCGTCTAAGCTGTCAAAATTTTCGACATTAATTTTAGTTGTATTTTTTAGTTGCGTAGCGGTCATATACGGCTTATAAATGTCCGCGTCCTCAGTTATTTTCTCAAAGCCTTTATATGTATAAAGAATCTTTTCTCTATTGCTTTTACCATCTTCAAGAATCTTTCCAAATATTTTTTTTACCCACTGGTTTTTGTTCTTTTTCTTAACAATTCTTTCTTTTTCTTCTATGAATCCTTTATAGATTTTCGTTTCATTTCTAAATCTTAATAAAAATTTATATATGCCATATAAAATAAGAAGTAAAATTATGATTTTAAAAGCTAAAATGAGTAATGGTGATATTTCACCACCTTCATATTTAGTCACAACGGGGTTATTATTAAATTTTTTCCCAATTTCCATTGTTTGTTCATTTGTTGTTAAGCTTTCACTTTTCATGGAAATCTCCCTTAGTTTCTCGAAAATCGTGCTCATTAATCCCCCAAAAATCTTAGCTAGACCAGATACTAATATAGACATAATAAAACTTGCTACGTCCATAAGTCTATCTAATAATTTAGCAAGAATTTTATTAACAAAATCTAATGATAAAGTAGTCACTGATATTACTATAATTATATTTGTACCTATAGATCTATTCTTTTTAACATTATATACGTATCCTCGAGTCTCTCTCATAAGCATAATAATCATAATTATATAGAGAATGTGGAACTTATAGATTTCATTTACAAAATCAATTCCTAAGGTAAAGGAAATAAGCCAAATGAAAGCTAATGCTACCATAGACTTATTTATATCTTCCTTATATTGTGAATGATCTATAGAACTCTCCTCCAATGAATAAGTTATTAAAATAATAAACAACAAAAAAATTACATCTAAAAATATAGCTTGACCTTTAAAAAATATGTAGCATGATAATATACTAAGCACCAAAGGTATTAGTATAACAATGATTTTTTTTAATTTCACACTCTTAATATATTGTGTAAAAAAAACAATACACAAAGTAATTAGAAACAGCTTATAGTCTACTAGATTTTTAAATAACCATTTACTCAGGGTTGACCAAATAATAAATGAAATAGTAACAAAGCTAATACTATAAATACTCTTAACTTTTCTATACCAGCTCATCACTTAAGCTCCCCTTTATAATTATTTTTTTCAACACCTAAAATGTATGGAACAGTAGATTTTAATGAAACATCTATAATTTTAATTAAAATACCACGTTTTTTGAGTTTAGTTAAAATGCCAACACTATCTTCATCTAAATAAGACGTAATAATTACATATGTGGAATTCCGATTGAATTTTGTTATTTTACTTCTTACATAATCCTTAAATTCATTAGTGACGCTATAGCTCATCCTTGCATTGAGTTCCATTATTTTTCTAAGATTTTCCGTTTCAAGTTCGTTTGCAATGCCCGCAGGAGAAAGTTTATACTTTTAAATGCGCCCAATAAAAAAAATCCCTTACCATTAGTAAGAGATCATTAATTATAAAATATTTAAAAAAGCTGGGAAAGCTACAGATAATCCTGTAACAATAATTCCACATATAAAAGATCCTATAACTGCACACATGACGGATTTTTTAAAATCTAATTTTAAAAAAGCAGCTATTGCTGTCCCTGTCCAAACACCTGTGGTAGGAAGAGGTATCGCAATAAATGCTATAAGCGCTATTTCTTCAAACTTTTCAAATTTAGCTTTATTCTTGTTTATTTTTCTGTTAATTAAATTGTAAAAACCACTAAAAAATTTATATTTCCCTAGAAAGTCAAATATTTTATTGAAAAATATAAGTATAAACGGAACCGGAAGTAAACTTCCAACAAATGATAAAAAGAACACTGTTAGTGGATTAATGTTATACGTGTATATCCCAATAGGTATAGCCCCTTTCATTTCTACAAGAGGCACTGCTGCCCATAGTAACACTATTAACCAATTCATAAATTATCTCCTTAAAAATAAATTTTTATGTCAAATATAAATTTCTTCTTAAATATAAATTTACAACTTGACTATATTTTATAGTTTTAAATATCAATTACATGATGTTGTCTACTCTCGCCAATAAAAAACACTGCCAAAGCTCCAGGCCCACTAAACCTTCCCACTACTGGTCCGATATAATGAATAAGCACTTCTTTAACCTGAATCCTTTCCAGAATTTCTTCTTTAAGTCTTTCAGCTTCCGCGTAACAATCTGCATGGCAGATAGCTATAGTTTGAGTTTCAGGATTTTTAATTTTTTCCTGAACTATTTCTGCTAGCTTAGTTATGGATTTCTTGCGCCCGCGAACCTTAAGCACTGGCATTACACGTCCGACCTGATTAAGCGTGAGTATAGGCTTTATATGTAGTACTATACCTAGGGTAGCCGCTACATTAGATATTCTTCCACCTCTTTTTAAAAAATTTAAATCCTGCACAGTAATATAAGTATTCAAATTTTGTATATTTTTTTCTATTTCGCATACAATTTGCTCTGCAGTGTAGCCTTCATTCTTCATTTGCACAGCTTTTCTAACCATAAGGCCTTGACCAAGGGATGCAGTTAACACATCAATAATATATATACAAACACTCGGAAATTCTTCTAATATAGCAGTTTTTCCAATATTAGCGCTATTATAAGTACCGCTAAGACCCGAAGAAACACCAATATAAACTACATCTTTACCACTTAGTGCAACTGATTTGAAAATATTATAGAAGCTTTCCGAATTTGCTTGAGAGGTATTAGGCAATGCTCCTGCCCTAAGGTCATCGAAAAACTGTTTTTGGCTTATACTTTGTCCTAAATCATCTAAGTACTCTTTATTATTATAACTAAATGGCAACATAGCAAAGGGGATGCTATTCCCATAAATATATTCCTTTGGCAAATCACAACAAGAATCTGTCATAATAACAAAATCTCTCATTTGTACTCCTCCTATTTTTTTTCTAATCCATTGAACTTATAAATATTTTATTTAACAGTCTTGTGAAAACTATAGCATAAAAATTGTTTAGTGTAAAACGAAATAGATGTGGTAGTTATAGGATAACTTGTTATTGCTTTCTAAATATTTTTATATTATAATTTAACTAATAATTATTGTTTTTAAATAGTTATTAAAGGAGCGATGTAAATGAATGCAGTACAAGTAAAAAATGATATATATTGGGTAGGCGCACTAGATCCTAATCTAAGAATTTTCGATATAATTATGTATACCCCTTTTGGCTCTACTTATAACTCTTATGTAGTTCGTGGCAGTGAAAAGACTGCGGTATTCGAAACCGTAAAAGAGAAATTTTTTGATGAATATCTTGAAAGATTAAAGTCTTTAAAAATTAATATAGAAAACATTGATTATATAGTAGTTGATCATACTGAGCCAGATCATGCAGGCTCAGTGGGAAAACTTTTAGACATTGCTAAAAATGCTAAGGTAGTAGGATCACCCGCAGCCATTGAATTTCTTAAAGAAATTATAAATAGAGATTTTGAATATATAACTGTAGGAGATGGTGATAGTATAAGTCTTGGAAATAAAACCCTATCCTTTATTTCAGCACCTTTCCTTCACTGGCCAGATTCAATTTATACGTACGTTGCGGAAGACAACCTCCTTATAACTTGTGATTCCTTTGGCAGTCACTACTGTAATGCTGAGTTATATAATGATTTGAACCAAAACCAGGAAGATTATAAAGAAGCATTAAAGTATTACTTTGATTGCATTATGGGTCCCTTTAAACCATATGTCTTAAAAGCTATAGACAAAATTAAGGACCTTAAAATAGATATAATATGCCCAGGCCATGGACCCGTTTTAAGAGAAAATCCATTAAACATAGTAAATCAATACAAAGAGTGGAGCCTTCCTCCGAAAACTTCAGGTGAAGAAGAAATTACCATATGCTACGTCTCAGCTTATGGGTATACGCAGTCTGTAGCTGAAAAAATTAAGGATGGCATAATCTCTAGTTCTAATTTCAAAGTTAACATGTACGACGTTATCCATCATGACATGAATGATATTTTAGAGAGTATAGATAAATCTGAGGGAGTAATTTTTGGTTCTCCTACCGTAAATGGAGATGCTTTAAAACCAATATGGGATATTTTAATAAATCTAAATCCTATAGTTCATGGTGGAAAAGTAGCTTCTGCATTTGGTTCTTATGGTTGGAGTGGAGAGGCTACTTCAAATATAGATGATAGGTTAAAACAAATTAATCTTGACTTATATCCTTCAATGAAATTCAATTTTAAACCTAATGAAAAGGATCTGAACTTTGCCTATAACTTTGGTGAAAGTTTTGCTCAGAAAATAACCGAGAAAATTAAAATTAAAAACTCTCCTATTAAAACTTCTACAGAAAAAAGATGGAAATGTGTAGTTTGCGGAGAAGAATTTGATGGTGCAAGACCACCTGAAATATGTCCTGCTTGTGGTGCAAGTGCTGATCAATTTATTGAGGTATCTGAAGATGTAGTAACCTTTAGCTCAGATGCTAACGAGAAATTTGTAATCATTGGCAACGGTGCTGCAGGATATTATGCTGCCGATGCAATCCGAAAACGAAATAAAAAATGTGAGATAGAAATGGTATCAAATGAACCCCAACTAACTTATTATAGGCCTTCTATTTCTGACGGTATAAGTGAAGACCTTAAAGATGATACTTTCTACCTATCTCCAAAAGAGTGGTATGTGGATAATAACATAACACTTAACTTAGGGGTAC
>JBLHPD010000160.1:0-11637 GCA_047624165.1 Clostridium sp.
ACTCATCATTATGCGATAACAAGCTATCGTATATACTTATAAATTCCATTTTATTAGTTTCTAAAAATCCATTTATGAGTTGATTTACTATGGTATTTACTCTTCCATCGTTATTATATATATCATAAGAGCAGTAGTTTTTATTCTTGTAATAAGCTATTACCTCTTGCGATGTTAGCCCGAATAGTATAATATTTTTTTCCCTAACTTCATCAAATATTTCTACATTAGCACCATCGAGCGTTGCTATTGTTATTGCGCCATTCATCATGAATTTCATGTTGCCAGTTCCAGAAGCCTCTTTAGATGCAGTGGAAATCTGTTCACTAACATCAGCACAAGGAATAATTTCCTCCGCTATTGACACTCCATAGTTTTCAAGGAATACTATCTTTATTTTACCCTTTGCAATAGGATCATTATTTATCTTAGCAGCTAAAGTGTTTATAAGTTTAATAGTTTGTTTTGCTATATAGTAACTTGGTGAAGCCTTTGCACCAAATATAAACGTTCTTGGAACCATATCTAAATTAGGATTCTCGCGAATCTGATTATATAAATGCATTATATGGAGCACATTTAAAGTTTGTCTTTTATATAAATGCATTCTTTTTACATGAACATCGAATATGGAACTCGGATCAATTGAGATTCCACAGTTTGTTAACAAATAATTAGAGAAATTTATCTTGTTATCTGTTTTTATATTGCGAGATTTCTCTTGAAAAGCAGTATCGCCCGCAAACTTCATTAATTTACTCAGCTCATTTGGAGACCTTATCCACGTGTCACCTATAGTTTCTGTTATAAGATCTGCCAGCTTTTCGTTAGAATTTAATAACCATCTTCTATGAGTTATACCATTAGTTTTATTGTTAAATTTTTCTGGGAAGAATTCATAAAAATCAGCCAATTCTTGGTGCTTTAATAATTCTGTGTGCAATTTTGCAACCCCATTGACAGAATGACTTCCTGCAATAGCCAGGTATGCCATCCTTATATAACCATTATAAATAATAGACATTTTATTGACTTTGTTCCAATCACCATTATACCTATGATAGACTTCATTACAAAAACGTCTATTTATTTCTTCTATAATCATATAACTACGTGGAAGTAATTTCTTAAACATTTCTACAGGCCATTTTTCTAGTGCTTCTGCCATAATTGTGTGGTTAGTGTAGGCCATAGTATTCGTTGTAATGTTCCATGCCAAGTCCCAAGATAAGTTTTCCTCATCCACTAATAATCGCATTAGCTCAGCCACAGCAACAGCTGGGTGGGTATCGTTTATCTGAACCGCTACATGCTTATGAAACTGGTCAAGTGGAATTTTCATTTTCTTGTAACTTTTTAAAATACTTTGTAATCCAGCACTCACAAAGAAATACTCTTGTTTTAGCCTTAGTAATTTACCTTTTTCGTAGCTATCATCTGGATATAAGACTTGTGAAATAGCCTCCACTGAATATTTATCTTCACCTGCTTTTGCATAATCGCCTTGGCTAAAGGATGAGAAATCAAAGTCTTCCTCCATAGTCTCTGCACTCCAAAGTCTTAATGTGTTTACAGTATTATTCTTATACCCTTTAATAGGAGTATCATAGGGTACTGCTTTCACTGATTGATAATTTTCATGGATAACTTCTGTTTTCCCATTTTCTTCATTTAGATGTACTTCCCCACCAAATCTCACTTGCACAGACTTGCTTTCTTTTCTTATTTCCCAAGCATTTCCATTTTTTAGCCAATTATCAGGGACTTCTACTTGGTAACCATTTTCTATTTTCTGTTTGAATAGTCCATATTTATACCTTATACCGCACCCATGACCAGGAATCTCAGTAGATGCCATAGAGTCTAGGAAACATGCAGCTAGTCTCCCAAGTCCACCATTACCGAGGCCAGCATCCACCTCTATATTTTCTATCTCATTCAAACTAGTTCCGAGTTCACTAAGTACTTCCTCGCAAATATCCCTAATACCTAAATTAACTAAATTACTATTTAAAAGTCGGCCTACTAAGAACTCCATAGAAAAATAATACACTTGTTTTCCTCTATTTCCCCCATAGTTTTTATTAGTTTCTATCCAAGCTTTAGTGCAATAACCTTTTATTAATTCACCTAAAGCAAAGTATTTATGCAAAGGTGATGCATCCAATGCATCTTCTGCATACATATTCTGCAATTTATTTATATAGTTTATCTTAAATATTTCTTTATCTATTAGCACAACATTCACCACCTAGCAATTTTTATATATACATTACATATTACCCATGAAAATAAATAATAAATCAAAAATATTACATAAAGTATACTTATTCTCATTTTTAAAAAAATTTACTTTTTCATATCACTATATAAATTCATATAGTTTTTAGCTGAAATTTCCCAACTATTATTTGAGAGCATGGCACTTTGAACTAATTTATCCCAGGCGGATTTATCTTTATATAAATCTAGAGCACCATTTACCGTATCTAATAATTCTTGACTACTATAACTTCTAAAAGAAAAACCATTCCCACTACCAGTATATTTATTAAATGGAATAATGGTGTCCTTTAGCCCACCAGTTTCTCGAACTATTGGAATGCTTCCATATTTTAATGCTATAAGCTGACCGATACCACAAGGTTCAAATAACGACGGCATAAGGAACATATCTGAAGCAGCATATATTTGCTGTGCTAGTTCTTCATTAAACACGATGTTTGTTGATATCCTACTTGGGTAAATAGACGCATAATATTGAAATATATCTTCATAATATCCGTCACCATTACCCAGGAGCACTATCTGAATAGGTAGGCTAAGTAATTCTTGGAGTTTATCAACAATCAAATCTAAGCCCTTTTGCTTAACTAGTCTTGTCACAATGCCAATAAGCGGCATATCTTTATCTACGGCAAAACACAGTTTCTCTTGAAGCTTTAATTTGTTTTTTACCTTTAGATCTCTAGTTTCTACATCATAATTGTAAAATATTCTTTTATCCACTTTGGGATTGTAGAGCCCATAATCTATACCATTTACTATTCCATGTAGATTTTCAGCTTTTGAGGATAACAATCCGTCTAGTGATTCCCCATAAAATGGAGTTTGAATCTCCTTCGCGTATGTTTCACTTACGGTAGTTACTTCATCTGCGAAAATAATTCCACCCTTCATAAATGATATAGCATCATAAAATTTAAGTGCATCATCACTAAAATAACCCTCATCTAAATCTAATAAATCACCCAATATTTCTTTTGGAAATATTCCTTGATATTTTAAATTATGAATAGTGAACACACTTTTTATTTCATTATACCTATTGTCATAACTATAATCATCTTTAAGTAGTGCTGGCACAATCCCACAGTGCCAATCATTACAATGAATTATATCTGGCACAAAATCTCCCATGTATTTTATAGATTCTAGTATTGCTTTTGAGAAGTAAGAAAATCTCTCACCATCATCAGCACATCCATATATCTCATATCTACCAAAATAATCTTGATTATCTATAAAATAATAGGGCACTTCATCATAAGTCAAATATTGTAGTCCACAATACTTATTTCTCCATCCAACACTCACGTTAAAGCTAGCTACAGTTTCCATGCAATTTTTAAAAGACAGTGGAATTTGACTATATTTAGGTATAATTACCCTTGCATCAATACCGAGTTTTCTTAAAGCTTTAGGTAATGCATATGCCACATCCGCAAGTCCTCCAGTTTTTATAAAAGGATAAGCTTCAGAAGCCACAAATAATACTTTCATATTAACCCCCCTTTAGGCCATAAACTAATAACAAGTCAGGATCCTAGCCTATTTATTTTCGTGTGCCTTGGTTTTTTATTAATCAAATCGAGATTTTTTTTCTATAACCACTGGGAAATCTTCATCCCCCATTAATACTGTATTTTCACTTATAACAGTGTTTTTATCAATTATAACATTAGTAAGTTTGCACCCTTTATTGATTTTACAATTTTCAAATATTATGCAATTCTTAACTTCTGCATCTTCCTCCACAATCACCCTTCTTGAAATTATACTATTCTCTATACTGCCCTTCAAAATACATCCGTTAGATATAAGTGCATTATTAACTACTGATCCATTAACGTATTTAGTAGGGGCACCATCTTTACTCTTTGTATATATTAACCCATTATTGAAAAATAATTCCTTAGTTACTTTACCATTAAGCATTTCCATACTAGCTTTATAATAATTTTTTATAGAACTAATGCATTGAAGGTGTCCTTTAAACTCATACGCATTTACATCTAATTCTGAAACCATACTACAAATAGCTTCTTTTATTGAATTATGATATCCTGTCTGAATGCACTTATTTATTATAGTTATGAGAGTACTTTTTTTCATTATGAACATTTCCATTGATATATTTAGTTTATCCTCTACTCCTATGTTTTTTCCAATGCTCAAAACTCTATTTTCTTCACTAATATATAAAGTATTACAATTTACAAAATTCCTCTTACCATTATTTGTTTTATTGTATAATACGGTAATATCACTACCTGATTCCTCGTGAAACTTAGCAGCCTCATTGTAATCCATATTACATAGCATGTAGGATGGAGATATTATTACATAATCCTGCTTCGTCCTGTAAATATATTCCATATTATCTCTTAATATGTCTATATCACTTAATTGCGATCTTTCCGAAGTAAGATTGAATAAAAATAGTCCATTTATTTTCCTATTTAAATCCCAAGGCTCCCCTGAACCTAAATGATCCACTAAGGATCTAGATTTTGTATTAGTAAATATCCCTATATTATGAATACCCGAATTAATCATATTTGAAAGCACAAAATCAATTATTCTGTATCTTCCTCCTATAGGAATAGATGCTATCGGTCTTGATTTCGTAAGACTTTTAATATTATCCTCTTGCTCATTTAACATTAATATTCCTATATAATTTTTAAGCATACTATCACCTCCACAATTTTATAGATTAGTTAATATCTTTGAATCAACTTTAATTTCGCGTCCTTCTTCTATAACAATAATATCTTTTCCATTACCAATATGGGAATTACGTCTTACAATTACATCGCTTCCTATAATGGCTTTATCTATAACCACATTATTTCCTATTTTAGTATTAGGTAGAATAACCGAATTAGTTATTTTACTGTTTTTTCCTACATGTACGCCTTGGAAAAGCACACAATTAGTTACTTCACCAAAAACGGTACAACCCTCATTGAGCACTGTATTATTAATACTCGCGGCAGGTCCGATATATTGTGGTGGTCTCATAGTATTGACTGTATATATTCTCCATTCAGTGTCATACATATCAAGTCCATTATCATCATCCAATAAATCCATATTAGCTTCCCAAAAACTTTCAATAGTACCAACATCTCTCCAATATCCTTTAAATGGATACGCATATAGCTTCTGATCGTTTTTGATCATTTTTGGTATTATATTTTTACCAAAGTCATTATCAGAATTTTTATCAAGGTTGTCCTCTTTTAAAAGTTGTTTAAGAGCGGACCACTTAAAAATATAAACACCCATAGATGCTAAATTACTTTTAGGCTTCTTTGGCTTTTCATCAAATTCATAAATTGTATTATCCGCACGGGTGTTCATCATTCCAAATCTATAAGCCTCTTCTAGCGGCACTTCGAGTACTGCAATAGTAACATCTGCACCTTTTTCTTTATGATAATCTAACATTAGCGAATAATCCATCTTATAAATATGGTCTCCTGATAAAATAAGCACATATTCTGGGTCAAGGCTATCAATGTAATTTGTATTTTGATATATGGCATCAGCTGTGCCATTGTACCAATTGCCTCCATCTTCACTTTGATAAGGGGCAAGCATAGTCACACCACCATTTCTCCTGTCTAAATCCCATGGTGAACCTATTCCTATATGAGCGTTCAGCACCAATGGTTGGTATTGAGTAAGTACTCCTACTGTATCTATATTAGAATTAGAACAATTACTTAAAGAAAAATCTATAATTCTATACTTTCCTCCAAAGGGAACTGCCGGCTTCGCTATCATTTTCGTTAATTGCTTTAGCCTCGAACCTTGACCCCCTGCCAATATCATCGCTATCATTTCTTTTTTTATCATGCTGTTCTCTCCTTTCTAAACCTAAACTAATTTAAATATATACTAGCTCTTAATAAAGTAAATTTATCCAACTCCATTAGATTATGGAGGATCAGAAACAAAATAGAAAATTTCCTTATGTTGTATTTTTTATAATGTTATTTACAATATTTTTAATAATTATAACATATAAGCTAAAAAAAGAATGACGAAAATTGCGAATTTTTAATTTTTTTAATATATTGCAAAGTTGGAAATATAAGTTGGTGATAAGTTGGGTGGGATAAGTTGGGGACAGGTAACAACTAATATGCATTAACTTGGGCTAATTAAGTTGGGGACAGGTAACAACTAATATGCATTAACTTGGGTTGATTAAGTTGGGGACAGGTAACAACTAATGAGAATGAGCATTAGAATATAATTAAATCGTACATCTCATTCTAGAAACTACTTTCTATTTTGAGACAGCATCTTTTTCATTCTATTCTTTAAATTTTATAGTACATTTCCTTGCTTCTTCTCCAATTATCACTATACCTTTTTCAATATCTCTAAGTGATACTCTAGAAAATCCTAATCTCATTGTATCTAATCCATTTCCATCGGTATAAATATATCTCCTGGAGTAAATATAACCCCACGAGCGAAACATCTTTCTAATAATTCTCTTGAATTAATTTCATCTAATTTTATAAATATATAAAGCCCACCATCCCCTAAAATATATTTAGATGGAATGTGCTTTTTAGATAACCTTGTAATTAACTCATACTTTTCTCTATATATGTTTCTAGCCTTTTTTACGTATCTTTCAAAACTACCACTTTTCATATATTCATATAAAATTGCTTGATCTAAAAATGAGGTGTGAATATTTCTGCTTCTCTTTACACATTCTAATACATCTATGAGTTTTTCATCGCAAAGAACCCACCCTATCCTTATTCCAGGAAAAAGAATCTTTTATAAACTTCCTATATAAATCACTGAATTTTCCTCACCACTAATGGATACAATAGGAGCAATATGGGTACCTGAATGCTGCAGTTCCTCATTAAATCCATCTTCGATTATCGGTACGCTATGTAATTTTAGTAATTTATAGATATCTTCTCTTTTTTTATATGGCATCACCATTCCAGTAGGATTATGATAAGATGGACAAGATAAGCAGCTTTTATATCATTACTCTTAAGCGCTACTTCTAATTTACTTAAGTTTATTCCATCTTTATCTACTTCTACTCCAATTATGTCTACCTCATGAAGTTTCATTAGTTTTATGGCTGTGTTATGGGTAGGGTTTTCACATATAATTTTATCCCCCTTTTCAGTAATTGAAGATAAAACTATATCAAATCCTTCTGTAAATCCGTTAGTTATTAGGATACTTTTATTAGTTATGTTCACTCCCTTTTGCCTCATATACTCCATCATAAAATTAATTAATGGCTTGTACCCTTTTGCATAACCATAATTAAGAATTTTTTCACCTTCAATCGAAATTGTGTTTAGGAAAGCCCTCTTAAATTCTTCAATATCAAATAAACTTTCGTCGGGTGCTATAGTTTTAAAAGAAATCATACCTTTTTCATATAGTTTTTCATGCTTCATAATATCTAATTTTTCAGCACAATTGGCATAACTACTAATCTTATTAGCCCATTTCATATTCCACTCATTATTCTTATTTACATCTATTTTAGATACAAAGGTGCCCATGCCGTCTACAGTGTAGGTCAAATTACAATCGCAAAGAAGTTCGTATGCTCTTATGATAGAAGTTCTGCTTACCTTTATTATAGATGCCATCTCTCTAGTTGAAGGCAGCTTACTTTCAGATGGTAGCATTCCATCTTCAATCATTTCCTTCATATACTTGTAGACTTGAATATAAATAGTCTCATGTTTATTTAACTTTATATCAAAAAACATTTAAAGCACCTTCCATCTATAAAAAATATAACTGTGTGATTTTTATTATAATAAAGAATATTGAATCATTTTATCTAAAAGCTGACTAAAACTTAGTCCAAAGGCCGCAGAACTTTTAGGGAAAAGACTGTTTTCAGTCATACCTGGGAGCGTATTTATCTCCAGCACATAAACTTCTTCATCCCTTATTATCATATCAATTCTAGCATATGACTTTAGTTTAAAGGTATCCCAGCATTTTAAGCAAATTTCTTCAACCTTTTCTCTTAACGTTTCAGGCAATTCGATAATTATTTCCTGCGCACCATCCTGATCATATTTTGAGCTATAATTAAAGAATTCTGAATTAGGTTTTATAGAAATTACGGGAAGCATCTCACCATTTAATATGCAACATGTTATTTCTTCACCTTTTATATATTCTTCAATTATAATTTCATCATCGTATTTTAAAGCCTCTTTAACTCCCTTTTTAAGTTCGCCAATCGAATATGCCAATATAGTTCCGATACTTGAACCTCCGTTATTAGGTTTTACAATTAACGGATACCCTATATCTTCTATTGTAATATAATTTGTTTTATTTTCATCTTTTACTATTATCCACTTTGGCGTTTTTATTCCTTCTGCTGTAAACAATTTCTTACATATATTTTTGTTCATGCATAATGCACTAGCTAAAACACCACAGCCTGAAAAAGGTATCCCCATACTTTCTAATATAGCTTGAATTCTTCCATCTTCACCGAATTTCCCATGAAGCGCAATAAATGCAAACTCTAAATCTTTCACGCTATCTATAAGTTCATTTTGGCTATTTATTGATATTGATATAACCTCATATTTATCTTTGTCTAACTTTTCACTAATCTGTTTTCCAGACCCAAGCGATACTTCCCTTTCTTCTGATATTCCTCCCATTATAACTCCTATTTTCATACAATCACCCCTAAATTTATTTTTTATGGTGTTTTCTTAATATTATTGTATGAGATGTTTGCCAATAACGTAAGAACCACTACATCTCTAATTTCATGATGTAGTGGTATCTATATTCACTGAGGGACATTCAAGTAAATAACAAGTCAGTATATGAGCCTATCCTAGGCTAGTCTATTACGCCATATACTTTGTCCACAGAATCTGCTGATAGTATAACTAGGAGCAGAACCTGTTTCCTAGTCTATCGCGAAATATCCGTCACATTTATAAATTTAGGAAATTACCCATTAGTAATATCCATGCCATAAAATATTTCTACCATTTCTTTTTTTAATTTCTTTATAATATCAGATTTTTCATCTTCATTTAAATCTTCTTGTCTAATCTCAAATAAATAATTATCAAGCTCAAAATCATTTAATATCATTTTTGTATGAAATATATTAGATTGATATATATTCATATCAATTAAGTTGTATCTATTTATGGTTTCACTGGCAATATAGTTTTGTATAGAATTGATTTCATGATCTATAAAATGTTTTTTACCATCTATATCCCTAGTAAAGCCACGGACCCTATAATCAATAGTAATAATATCCGAATCAAAGCTACCGATTAAGTAATTTAGAGCTTTTAGTGGGGAGATAGTACCACAAGTGGCTACATCTATGTCGACTCTAAAAGTGCTTATATCATTTTGAGGATGGCTTTCAGGATAGGTGTGTACTGTTACATGACTTTTATCTAAATGTCCCACGATATTCTCACGAGTTGGAGTTAGAATACCCCTATTACAGGAAGAATCTACTAAATATATTGGAATTTCATCCTCTGAAATAAGTAATGTTACACTTGCCCCTTGGGGATCATAGTCCTGTTTCGCAATATTTAACACACTAGCGCCTATTATTTCAGTAACATCAGTAAGAATTTTTGTTAATCTCTCAGCGTTATATTGTTCATCTATATACTCTATATATTTCTTGCGATCTTCTTCTGTTTTTGTATAACAAATATCATAAATATTAAAACTTAATGATTTTGTTAGGTTGTTAAATCCATATAATTTTATTTTGTTTTTGTCATTCTTAACCAACTTTATTCCCCATTTCTATTAGCTTCTTCAAGCAAAATTATATAACTTATTGCTACATTGTCAAGACATAAATTTATTGTTTTTATTTATAAATTTATTCCCTTAGTCTATTCTATATAATTATTCCCTTGAAGTATATGCTTTTTAACATTATAATCATTAATAATAGTAACATACATTATTACATGTCTTAATATTACTATTCCCTTTATAACAGAATATGAATATATTTAAGTATAATATTTATATTTTTCAAAAATATATATCATTAGAATCGGAGGTATTAATGCAATGAAGAAAAAATTAAAAGTTGGATTATTAGGTGGAACTGGATTTGTTGGACAACGTCTTGTTACACTACTTGAGAATCACCCTTATTTTGAAATAGTTGTTATTGCTGCTAGTGAGAACTCTGTGGGTAAAACATATTTTGAGGCAGTAAATAGCAGATGGAAATTGGACATCCCCATGCCTGAAAATGTTAAAAACATAGTAATAAAAAATATAAACGAGGTAGATGCAATTAGCCGTGAAGTAGATTTTGTATTCTGCGCCGTTAATATGCCTGCAAATGAAATAAGAGCAATTGAAGAAAGATATGCAAAATCTGAAACTCCTGTAGTGTCAAATAACTCTGCACATCGTAGCACTCATGACGTTCCAATGGTTATTCCAGAAATAAATGCTGACCATTTAGAATTAATTCATGCTCAACGCTTGAGACTCGGCACTAAAAAAGGATTTATTGTTGTTAAGCCAAACTGCTCAATTCAAAGCTATGTTCCTGCTATAAGTGCCCTTATGGAATTTAAGCCTACAAAAATATTAGTTTGCACTTATCAAGCTATCTCTGGCTCTGGAAAAATATTCTCAGACTGGCCAGAAATAATTGATAATGTTATACCATATATAGGTGGAGAAGAAGAAAAGAGTGAGCAAGAACCACTAAAAATTTGGGGTCATATTGAGAATGATAAGGTAGTTAATGCAACGCAGCCTATAATCACAACTCAATGCATACGCGTTCCTGTGTCAGATGGACACTTAGCTGCAGTATTTGTTTCCTTTGAAGATAAACCATCAAAAGAAGCTATTTTAAAACATTGGGCTGATTTCGAAGGTAAACCACAACTTCTAAAACTTCCAAATGCTCCCCAGCAATTTTTAACATACTTTGAGGAGAATGATAGACCTCAAACTAAGCTTGATAGAAATATTGAAAAAGGTATGGGAGTAACAATTGGAAGACTGCGCGAGGATACTTTGTTTGACTATAAATTTGTTTCATTATCTCATAATACCCTACGTGGTGCAGCCGGTGGTGCATTGCTCACAGCTGAACTCTTAATGGCTGAAGGGTATTTGACTTCAAAATAATTTAAAAAAGTACTTATGCTAGAATTTAGGGTTCTTTCTGAACTTTGGGTGTATAGAAGAAAAAGCGGGTGTAAAAACCTGCTTTTTCTTTGTGTTTATAGTTCTTAACTTTGGGTATTTATGGTATAATAAGGTATCAAAGAAAGGATGTGCTTG
>JBLHPD010000161.1:0-11594 GCA_047624165.1 Clostridium sp.
CGGCAATAGTTTTTTAGATTCATCAATCTTATCCTTTCCAACAAATCCATCTTTAGTCCCATATATTGATAAAACCTTTACTCCACTTGATGATAGATTATTACTTTTCTCCGGATATGCCGCTAAGAGTATTAATCCATTAATTTCATCATGGTTTTTGTATGCAAATTGTGCTGCCATAACACCACCGAGGGAGTGTCCAGCTATATACCACTGCTTAATTTGCGGATATTTTTCTATTACATAATCAGCTTTATTAGGAGAAAGTACAGCAAGGTTCAATGGCATTGATACAATTACAACTTTAAAACCATACTTGTGAATCTTTTTTACATCGATTACCCTATTCCAACTAAATTAAAGACGTATGAATGCAACATCATTATTGTTCTTTATTGTATCTGTTTTAAACCCTTGAAATAACTTTTAAAATATAAAAACAACGTTACATATTTTTCTAAAATATTCAAAATAGCCACCCTCTCAAACCCTGAAATTTTCTCATACATAATTTTACCTTTTTTTTTCTCTCTGTCCAATATATAATGAGTTATGAAAGATGTATGCGTGGAATTAATAAAACATAAGACATAATAAACAATGTAATATCTTTAATAAAAGATATAAAAAAGGAGATTGAAAAAAATTATGGAAGAAATAATTAATTATTATCTAAAATTAAAAGAAACCTTGGATAAAAATGACTACGAGGAAATAAGTAAGCTAGAAAAGTTTTGTTCAGAAATAGATAAAACAACACTAAAATTAGAACTCGATTATAAACTAAACAGTTCACAGGGAAAGATTCCTAGCACAGAAAATATTAATGAATTTATGTATTACAATGAAGATACCCTTATAGGTTATATTGGTATAAGTTTTTATGGCGGAGACACTATAGAAATAAATGGTATGGTACACCCAAATTATAGAAGAAAAGGTATATTTAAAAAACTATTTTCTTTAATTAATGATGAATGGAGTAAAAGGAAGACCTCAAAAATGTTTTTACTAAGTGACAGTAATTCTATTTCTGGATTAGAATTTATTAAAACTACAAGTGCTAGTTATGAGAACTCAGAATACGAAATGTTTTTAAAAAGCACTTCAACGCAAAAGGTATTACCCTGTAATGTACTTTTGAGAAAAGCTACCAATAAAGATGCACGGGAAATTACATGGCAAAACTCTATATACGCTGATATTGAATTCAAGGAAGAAAACATAGCTCTGAATGTGGAAGAAGAAGAATCTGTCATGGTGATTTATATGGCGGAAATTGATAATAAAATTATTGGAAAAGTAAACCTTCAAATATGTGCTGGAGTGGGAGGTATTTATGGATTAGGTGTACACCCAGAATATCGTGGAAAAGGATATGGAAGAGAAATTTTAACCCTAGCGATAGAGAAGTTAAAGCAACAGAAATCAGCAGAGATAATGCTTGAAGTTGTTACAAAAAATAAAAATGCTCTAAATCTTTATACCTCATGTGGATTTGAAGAAACATCTCAAATGGATTATTATGAAATGCATAAAAAATATTGATTTTTACTCTAATTATAAAATAGAGCTTTTATGCTATAAGCTTGATTTAAAACTAGTCAGCGGTAAAAATGAATTATAATAAATGAAAATAAAAATGAAAATTTTTTTAATTTTATTTATATAAAAATGAGAGAATATAATGATAATATATCCTCTCATCATAAGGAATACAGAAAAACTGGTGAAGTAAAATCTATAAATATAATTGTTGAAAATACTAATAAAGAATTTACTCCGTCTTTTATATTAGCCTTACTTGTTAGTACCTATCGCTCTAGCTTGAAGATTCTTACTGGTTTTTGCGATATCCTTCATAGAGTTGTATATAAGCTCAATGCTTGCAGTTTGTTCCTCTATAGTTGCTAGCATTTCCTCAGTAGCAGCAGAGTGTTCTACTGAAATGCTTGCAATATCCTCTGCTTTCTTGCTTACTTTCGAAAAAATATCAGTCGTCTTTTCCATTACTTTTAACCCGTTTTCTATATTATTATCTATATCTTTAAATGATAACTGAATATTTTCATAGTCTTCAGTAACGTGAGTTACAATTACTTTACCTTCATTTGATGCAATATATCCCTCCTGAACTTTTTCCAAAACCTTTTGTGTTTTACCTTTTATCCCATTTATAACCTTATTAGTTTGTTCTACTATAGTTGCACTTTCTTCTGCAAGCTTCTTAACCTCATCCGCAACTACAGCAAACCCTTTTCCTGATTCACCGTCTCTAGCTGCTTCAATAGCAGCATTCAATGCTAATAAATTAGTTTGCTCTGCGATTTGAGCAATTCCTGAAAGGAAGGTATTTACTTCATCCATATTAGTTTGTAATTCATTAACAGTAGTAAGCGATTCTGTTACCACACCATTAATAATGCCCATTTGTTTATCCATATGTCTTATTCTTTCAACACCCTCTAAAACCATATTTCTAACTTTTATTGAAATCTCTCCTGTTTGTTTTGAAATTTCATAACTTTCCGTATTTTTTCCCTCAGCATCATTTAGCATTTCACTTATTTCACTTATACTTTCAGTCTGCTCATTCATACCTTTAGCCACTACTTGAACAGTTTTAATTATTTCATCCTCTGATCCCTTCACAACCTATAAATTCGTATTAGAATCTAAAATACCTTTATTCAAAGATGATGTATTATCGAGTATTGATTTCATTGTATCCTCTAATTGGCTAAATAGTTCTATCTGCATACCCTCTTTTTCTACTAATGAATTGACTAAATCATTTCCCCATTTTGTTAAAAAAAACAGAATAATTAGAATTACTTCAGTAAAAACAAGTGCCATAATAAATGTCTGACTATCCATAAAGGGCTTAAAAATTTGTAAACTAATAATACCAATGTTAAAAAAGATGCTACAAACTAAAAATAACCGTTTTTGCATGTACGTTGCTGTAATACAGATAACAACAAAAATACACAGATAAGCCTGTTCTCCAGTGGTAGCTATTACAATTAAAATTGATAAAAATAACAATAAAATAGTAACTAAACTTGCGACAAATTGTTTATTAATATAATAGAAAAATGTTGCTGTAATTGCTGCAATAGCAGTTACCAAAAGCCCAGCATAATTGAGTTGCTTAGTTAATACACCACCTATTCAAATAATTATTATCATTGCCCATAAAAAGTAAATCATACGCTTGTTCACTTTTTTTACATGTTGTGACATTATAGAATTGTTTATTCATAATTTCCCCTTTTATATTTTAGATTTTCAACTATGTTATATTATAGCTTATAATTATAATATAATCTATATATTGGTTTTGTTAACACTTGGCGAGTCAACCTATTACTCACACTGCATTTCAATCCTAAAAACAACAAAAACCCCTGAATTCAAGGGTTTTCCATTGTAGCAAGTATAAACTTCCAGTTATTGTTACATACCCCAACGTCATAACATATTCTAATCAATTTTCATACTAAATCCTTTCTTGATTCCACTAATATATTTACATATTGTACAACAAAATGCAGAAATCATCTATTTACTTATATGCTCAGTTTTATAAAGTTCAGCATAAACACCATTTTCTTCCATTAAACATTTGTGATTTCCATCTTAAATAATATTCCCGCTATCAAATACAAAGAAGCTTCTTTGATTATATTTCCCGCCTCTATAGATGATAAACTACCCTTAAACGAATCAATTGCAACTACAACCTTCATTTCTACCTCCTCTTTTTCTATTATCAAAACTTTTATAAACTTCTTGCTTGTTATAGCATATACCGTTTTTATATATTTTTAAAATGAATTATTTCTATTATATATATACATGTTTTCTATATTTAAGAACAAAATCTCCCTACGGTCGAGTAGTGCCACCCACGTGGCAAAAGTGACAAGCTCTAGCGTATAGATGTTATCCACAGCCACTTCCTCAAGCTGTTTCCTATATAATAAAAAAAACCACAACTTAAATTAATTAGTTATGGGTTTTACTGGTGGAGGCGAGGGGTGTCGAACCCCTGTCCGAAAGCCATAACACCTAGGCATCTACGAGTGTAGTCAATACTTTAAAATTCCCTCTCCCTAACTCCTATTGACGGGATTTAGGTTTTAGTAGCTTCATATTTTCCGTTTCCAGGTCAAAGCTTTCCCAGACTCGGTTCACCGCTGTCGGCGCCCTATCCTAAGTCGCGGTAATCAAAGGTAAGACGTAGCAGAACTAAGCTGCTAGTGCTAAATTATCGTTTGCGTTTAAATTGTTCCAATAGTTTTTTAACGCGGGTCCATAGGTTCCCTCGACTCGCTTCCTCGATGCAACGTACCCCCGTCGAAACCAAGTACGCCCCCTTAAATGTGAAAAGATTAAATTTAAATCTTTTGCACCGCAATAATATAAAAATTATTGCATATATAACGCAAATTTATATCTATTAAATATTCAATTTCTTATAAATCAATTATACAGCGATTTAAAATGTTTTACTGTATTAATGACTATAGCCTAATGATACACTATATCATTTGCTTTTTCAAGTGTTAATATTATGAATTTTTAGTGTATTATTGCTTGTTATCTCATTCTTTCTTTTATCTGTCTGTCCATATCTCTCTTAGCATCTTTTTCAAGCATTGCGTCTCTCTTGTCATAGTCTTTTTTACCGCGAACAATACCAAGATTAACTTTTACTTTAGTATTTTTAAGATAAAGAGATAATGGAACTAATGTATAACCCTTTTGAGCCGTAAATCTTACTAGTTTCTCTATTTGTTCTTTGTGAAGCAATAGCCTTCTGACTCTTAATGGATCAGCGTTAAATTGATTCCCATTTTCATAATGACTTATATGCATATTTTTAATAAATACT
Source organism: Clostridium sp. (assembly GCA_047624165.1). Taxonomy (GTDB): domain Bacteria; phylum Bacillota; class Clostridia; order Clostridiales; family Clostridiaceae; genus Clostridium_AD. Next base: position 4,901 of record JBLHPD010000161.1, read on the forward strand.
TCACCATTTATAACATCTGCATAACTATCTTTTAAGTTTGCTTTCCCAGCTCTAATAGACTTTACTTCTGTACCAACAAGTGCTATACCAGCTTCCATTGCATCCTCAATAAAATAATCATGTCTTGCTTTTCTATTTTCCACTAGTGTTTTATTCTCTGTTCCCTTTGCCATAACCTCACCCACTTTATTCTTATTAATATATCATTATACTATATATTATATTCTTTTTCAAGAATATATGGATTATGTCTACATAAATATAGATTCACATGACTGTCCTCTAATAGAATAAACAGAAGAGGCAGTTACTGTCCCTTCTGCATTTCTTGTCCCTAATCTTCCTTTATTAGTTTATCCAAATCACTAACCGATAGTTCCTCTAATTCTTCTTCACTATCATCACCATCTTTAATTATATCAAAATAAACCTCATGGGAAGTTAAATCAACTTTACTTACTATGATTCTTACTTCTTCTCCCAATCTATACATTTTCTTAGTTCTCTCACCAATAAGCGTTAAATGTCTTTCATCATATACATAGTAATCATCATCTAAGCTGCTCATATGAACTAGTCCTTCTACAGTATTGGGAAGTTCAACAAACAATCCAAAATTAGTTACTGAAGAAATAATTCCTTCAAATTCTTGTCCAATTCGTTCATTCATGTACTCTGCTTTCTTTAAGTCATCTACTTCTCTCTCAGCTTCCATTGCCACTCTTTCCATATCTGACGATTGTTTTGATGCTATTTCTACTTCTTTACTTAATCTTTCTGTTCTTTTTTCACTTAACCCTCCATTAATAACCTCTTTAATTATTCTATGGATCATAAGGTCTGGATATCTTCTAATTGGTGACGTGAAATGACAATAATACTTTGCTGCCAAACCAAAATGACCACCACATTCTGGAGAATATTTTGCTTTCATCATTGAACGAAGTAGCAAAGTACTTAGCACCATTTCTTCTTTCTCGCCTTTTACTTTTGCTATTACTTCCTGAAGCATTCTAGGATGTATCTCTTTTCCCCACTTCATAGAATATCCTAAATTATGTGCAAATTCACTAAAACGCATTAATTTTTCTTCATCTGGATCCTCATGAATTCTATATACAAACGGTACGTTTAGCCAGAAAAAATGCTCAGCTATAGTTTCATTAGCCGTTAACATAAATTCCTCAATCATTCTATTTGCAATAGCTCTTTCATAAGGAACAATATCTATAGGTTTTCCAAATTCATTTAATATTATTTTGCACTCTGTAAAATCAAAATCTATAGCCCCTCTACCCATTCTCTTTTTATTAAGTATGGCACATAAATTTTCCATATGCTTAAAATCTTCATATAAATAGTCATATTTCTTGATTGTTTCGACGTCTTTATCTCTAAGTATTTTTGTCACATCGTTATAAGTCATTCTCTCATTAGTTTTTATAACACTTTCCACTATCTCATGATCTATACTTTTACCATTTTTGTCTATTTCCATAAAGCAACTAAGAGCTAATCTATCCACTTTAGGATTTAAACTACAAACTCCATTAGATAACTTTTTAGGTAGCATTGGTATAACTCTATCAATTAAATATACAGAAGTTGCTCTTTTTAAAGCTTCTATGTCTAGTACATTTTTCTCTTTAACATAATGAGTAACATCTGCTATATGAACTCCTAAACGATAATTTCCACTGGCTAATATCTCAATAGACACCGCATCATCTAAATCTTTGGCATCCTCTCCATCTATAGTTACCATACGCAAATCCCTTAAATCTGTTCTCCTTGTGTATTCTTCTTTTGGAATTTCATCAACTATATTGCCTGCATAATCTTCAACCTTTTGTGGAAACTCCTCTGGTAGCTTATGTTTTTTGATAATAGTTAATATATCTATGCCTGCATCGCCTTTATCCCCAAGAATTTCAATAATTCTTCCTTCTGGATTTCTTCTTGTTTCTGGCCACTGCGTTATTTCAGCTATTACTATTTGCCCAGTTTTGGCACCATTTCTCTCCGCTTTAGGAATAAATATATCCTGAGCAATCCTTTTGTCATCAGCTACTACAAACCCAAAGTTTTTACTATCATCATAAGTTCCTATTATTGTCTTATTAGACCTTTCTATTATTCTTGTAATTTCCCCTTCACATTTTTTACCCTTATTTTCTTCTTTTAAAATTTTTGCAAGAACTTTATCCCCGTTCATTGCTCCATTTACATTATCTGCAGTAATAAATATGTCAGGTCTTTCTTCGTCCGCTATTACAAATCCAAACCCTCTTTGATGTCCTTGAAATTTACCAATTACAAGGCCCATCTTCTCAGGAATACCATAATATTCAGTACGTGTTTTAACTACCTCACCATTTCTTTCCATATCCGCTAATAAATTACTAAACTCCTTCATGCCTGCTTTTTTAATATCAAACACTTTCGAAAGTTCTTTTGTATTCATAGGTTTGTATGCTTGCTCTGTCATGAAACTTAATAAATTTTCTTTTATCTCCATCAAGTCTTCCTCCTATCTAATTTTATATTAATATATTTCTTTGAATTTCTATAAAAATATTTATTATTACTTTAGTTTTTTACTAATTATTTTGTTAAAATATACATGAGTTTCTATATTTACTCACTTTATTATAGTTCAAAAAACACAACTAGTATATACTATGTGGTTATATTCTTCCCTACTATCCAATAAAAAATGCCCACATTAAATAATTCTATTTAACGCAGACATTTTGTCGAAATATAATATGTAACATTTCTTTACCAAAGCACATTCAAATAAATCGACTTTTTTACGCAAAATAAAACAGCCCTTGGGGTTGGGCTGTTTTTTATAAATAAAAAGGGGGCTATTTATCTCTCTATTTATCTTAACAACTTAATTATATTAAACTTAGCTATATTTTGCAAGCATTTTTGCAAAATATATTGTAAATAAATTTTAAAATGAAGGCATTTTATTCATATTTTATTCATTTTCGCAATATAAGATGATATTATTAACTGCATTAAACCTGTTTTAACAAATCTATCTCCGTTTCCGACAATTCTCGGCATTGTCCTTCACATAAATTTTTATCTAACTTTAATGGTCCAAAACTAATTCTTCTTAAAAATACAACTTTCTTGTCTACACTTTCAAACATTCTTTTCACTTGATGGAATTTACCTTCTTGAATAGTTACCATTACCTCTGATCCATTTTCATTTGCATTTAATACTTCTAATACGGCTGGCATACATTTATATCCGTCGTCTATAACAACACCTTTCTTGAATGTATCCACGTCCTCTGTAGTTATAACTTTATTAATCTCAGCATAATATACCTTATCTACATGATTCTTAGGTGCTATCAATTTATGATTTAATTCACCATCATTAGTAATTAGAATTAGCCCTACTGTATCTTTATCTAGTCTTCCTATAGGAAACGGCTTAAAAGCAAGGTACTGCTGATCTATTAAATCAATTACAGTTTCATCATGTTTATCTACCGTTGCCGAAACCACACCAGCTGGCTTATTCATAATTAAATAAATATATTTTCTATAATTAATTTCTTCACCTGATACCTTTATTACGACCTTATCTGGGTCAACTTTCATAGCACTATCCTTTGCTAATATTCCATCAACCTCTACTTTGCCTTTCTTTAATAATCCCTTTACTTCTTTCCTTGTTCCATGTCCTAAATTTGATAATATTTTGTCTATTCTTTCCATTTACGTTCATCTCCTTAACTGTTTCTTATAACTTCATCTCGTATAGTAAGATATATAACCAAGTGATTTTATATATAAAATTTATAGTTTTCCTAATCTCTATAGGTCAAATAAAATCAGAGTTACCATTATTATATCCCTTATAGCAAAAAAATAAAAATAATATTTAAAATTCAACTATAAAAAAAACAGCCTATTAAAGCTGTTTTTTATTTAATCTATTACTTCTATCTCCATTATATCATAATCTTCATACGAAATACTCTTATAATAATTTTTTGCGAGTGCTAGCATTCTATAAATTCCTTTAGTAAAAGGCATAAATGTATAATCGTTTTTCATGCTAAATCTTTGCACTAAGTTCCAGTCCCCCATTTCCATAAGATAGAACTCATATACAACGTCCTTCCCCCCCTTATTTTGTGTAACAAATGTTATTGCTTCATTAACTATGAACTTTGTCCTATCACATAGAATTTTTGTATCTGTAATAGGTAAGGAATCATGTATTTCTATTTTTATTTCTTTCTTACTATCATAAGAATGTATACTGGATTTATTTTTTGCTTGAAGTTCTATCGAATAGGTACCACTGCATTTAGGTTTAAGTTCATAATTTTTATATTCTACAAATTTTGTTTGTTCGACGTAATGACCATTTATTTTCAAAACGTAATTCACAAGAGTATTTTTTGTATTTTTAGATATAACCGCTAGTGAAATAGTCTCTCCCACCATATAATATTCTCTTGCGGGGGTTAAAACATATTCTATTTTAGCCGGTATACATTGAAGCGCTTCAATATATACCACTGCGTGACAATCAAATTCCCTCTTGGAATATTTATCTTTCACTCTTACTTCTAGTTTAAATTTACCGCTTTCCTCTGGAGTGAAATCTACAAAATCATGTGCTAGATATTCAATTTTCTCTATCTCTTTATCATCTTTAAAAACTACAAAACTATATCTTAAAGAAAGTCCTCCTGTGGCTTTAACTTTTACATGAATAGTTTCGCCTATTAGTACGGTGTCTTTCTTGTCTATTATAATATCCTCTATAATAACATTTCCGTTACCTGCATTGTCAATTATAAAGTCTAAACAAGCACTCTTCTCATATTCTCCCTTAAAAGATGCATCCTTCACCCATAACTGTGCTTTATATTCTCCCGCTTCTTTTGGAGTCCATATATAATTGCATTTTCTAATATAACCAGAATCCTCTGCATAATTTCCATCAATTTTGAACTTATACAATAACTCTTTTCCGCCACTTACAATGCACTTTAAAAGAATAGGAGTATCGCATGACTCTGGTGAACTTAAATCACTAGTAAAACTATGTATGTTTATTTCTTCATAAGGATTTACGCAATAATGAATTAATGCCCTATCATCAAATTCATTAAGTGAATACATATCCTTTGCTATACATAGTAGCTTATAATCTCCTTTGTTTTCTTCAATATAACTAACTAATTTTTGAGTTGAATAATCTTGCATGCAAATACTATTTCCCTCTGCATTAATTTTTAGAAATTTATATAAAATCATTCTATTATCTTCACAGTTTGCTTTAACCTCGAAGACCAGTTCTCTTCCTTCTATCAGGCCACGAGTCAAACATTTAAAATTCATAATTTCTAGGGATTTTAAAGCTTGTACATTAAATTGTATTTTCATAAAGTCATCAAAAACGTTATTAGAATCTAAATTCTTACATTGTATCAAAAATTCCTGCTCTCCAGAATATTTTGAAGTCCAAGTAAGTATATTTTCTGGTGAATAGTCCTTAATAAGTAACCAGTTTTCCTTTTCACGTATCCAGTATCTATACATAATAGGAATCTTTGTGGCTTCTACTGTTAAAGTTATTTTTTCACCTAGCATTATTTCTGTTTTATCCATATAAATATCAAGTATTAGCTTTTCGTTAGCCTCACCAACTATATAATCTATTTTAGACATAAAATCAAAGGGTCTATTACTTTCTTTTCTTTTAGCTTGTACCATTATAGAGTACGTGCCTTCTATCATAGGTTTCCACATAGTGGTACTAGCTTCACCTAATTCCTTCAAAGTAGTCCATGTTCCTTCCAGTCCCACAAGAAATTTATAGTTCAAATTATCCTCTAATTTATTCTCAACACTTATTTCAATCTCTTTATATTTTTCTTCAAGGTTTTCTAAGTTAAACAATATATTCATTTCATTCATTTAAATTCACCTACCTTTTAAATGAGCTATACAATACAAAAATACTTAAAAGAAATAGCCTCTATAATGATATATTATACTATACTTACATTATTTGTAACAGTATGTATATACATTTTTTTATTCTATTTATTGACATAAACATTCATGATTTTATTTTAAAATAACCTATTCATCAAATTTTATAATTTTTTATGGTATTAAACTTGTTATTATAATATTTATTAATATGGTAAAACTACTTTAAATACAGATTCTTTTCAAAAATAATAAAATTATTAGAAATATATATTTCTAATAACTAACGAGAGGAGAGATATTATGCAGAATGGAAAACTTGATCATTATAATCCTAATTATCCATATAAGAAAAAAGATATAACCATTAATAAAAGCAATAAATGTGGCTATCCTATTTTAGAAAGTGTCAATAATGGAGCACTTTATCCTGAAGGAATTAAAAATAGAATTGATATGGACCAAATAAATGACTTTGATTAGCCATTTATTTGAAGATGCATTGAATTTTTAATCCATTGAAATCAAAATTCACTTAAGAATAAAACAGCTAGTAACTCTCGTTACTAGCTGTTTTATTCTATTCTAAGTACTATGATTGTGCTTTTACAATTAGTTTAATTAAATTGTTATAAAGCTTTTCATCGTCCTCATTTGTTCTTTTTTTAGGGCCAAAGGTTTTTCCTCCACTACGTCTTAATTTACCAGAC
>JBLHPD010000162.1:0-11527 GCA_047624165.1 Clostridium sp.
TAGTTTGTTGCGTATTATTTTTGCAAAACATAGTAATCCTCCTCAAAGTGGTCATTTTGGTATTATTATATCATAAGTTCTGCGTTTGGAAGTAATTACAAGCTTTTTGTGGGATAATCATATGATAACATTCACCTGCACAAAGCTTTTAGTTATTTTATCTTTAGAATTAATTAGAAGATTCAAAAGGCTTTCCACATGTTCTTTTGAACTCGCAAAATCACCCTTCTTTAATAGCCTTTCGAATAGGTCGGCCTCTTCAAATACATCTTTAAGGAGCAGATTAGCAGCTACTCCTTTTACGTTATGAACCTCGCTAATTAATTCCATAAAATCATTTTTATAAAAGATTTCATTAAGATTTACACAATGCATTTCTACTTCTTCTATATAAGAAATATATAAGTCAGTAATATCCTCATATTTTAGTTCTAAATCTTTTGCTAGTCCTACAATATCATAAATTCCGCTCTCCATATTTAGTCCCTCCTGTTAATATATGCAATCCATTTTTTGGCTTTTTCATGTAATTCACTCACTTTTACAGGTTTACTGATATAGTCATCCATTCCAGCTTCAAGGCACTTTTCTTTATCACCTTGCATAGCATTTGCTGTCATAGCAATAATTGGGATGTGGCCGCCTTTAACTTTTTCAATTTGTCTTATTCTTCTAGAAGCTTCAAATCCGTCCAAAATCGGCATTTGGCAGTCCATTAAAACGAGAGAAAAATGATTGTTAAATACTGCATCAATAGCCTCTTGTCCGTTTGAAGCAAGGGTTATTATAAGTCCTAATTTCTTTAATTGCAGTAATGCTAGTTTTTGATTTGTCACATTATCCTCTACAAGCAAAATTGTTGTATTTTTTGTTATTTCAAAATCAGAGTCGAAATCAGTTTTCTTATAAGGATTATCATCATCTTTAGGTTTTTCAGATATCCACGCTTTTTCAAATACAGCTGTGAAGGAAAAGGTTGAGCCTTCACCAAGATTACTTAATAAAGATATGTTTCCCTGAAGCATTTCTACCAATTTTTTAGATATTGATAGACCTAGGCCAGTACCACCATATTTCCTTGTGGTAGAGCTGTCCGCTTGTATAAAAGGATTAAAGAGATTGCTCTGAGCTTCCTCGGATATACCAATGCCGAAGTCCGTAACCTTAATCAGTAAAGTTACGGTAGGTACATTTATCTCTTTTATATTTGCAGAAACATTAATATATCCTTTATCTGTGAATTTAACAGCATTAGATATTAAATTCATTAGAATTTGGCTTAGTTTATCTGCATCTCCATATAGGAGTGGAATTTCAGGATCTACATAGGTTTTTATTGGTATCATTTTTTCTTTGGCTTTTACAGAAAGTATCTCGGCAATATTTGATATTACTGCATTTGCGCTAAACTGATATGGATTTAAAACCATTTTTCCAGCTTCAATTTTAGAAAAATCTAATATATTATTTATTACACTTAGTAGTAAATTACCGGAATCACGGACAACTAATGCATTGCTTCTTTGGTCAATATCCAGGGGTGTGTATAAGAGCATCTCTGTCATACCAATTATAGCATTAAGAGGAGTTCTTATTTCATGACTCATATTGGCTAAAAAGTCGCTTTTAGCACTATTTGCAGATATTGCTTCTTCTCTAGCATTTATCAGTGCTTCCTCTATTTTCTTTTTATCAGCAAGACTTTCAATAAAGGTATTAAACCATTTAACCAGTTCTCCAATTTCATCATCAGTTCCTACAACTATACGTAAATCTAAATCAATTGTACCTGCCTTGATTTCCTTAAAAAGGTTAGTGATTTTGTTTACTGGTTGTAAAACTTGCTTAGAAGTAAGATATGCAGTTAGAGCAGCTAGCCCTAAACAAATACTTAAAGTTATAAATATAATAGTTCTCATTTGAGATGTTTTCATGGCAATAGTATTCACAGGTAGGAAATTAATTAGTGTCCAATCACTTTTTTCAAATTTCTCATAGGTAATTAGCATGTTACCTTTGATTAAGCCATTTAAATTTAAGTTATATGTAAAGCTATTATTATTTTGGTCTAGACTACTTAGAAGATTTTTATCTTCAATAACCTTACCAATATAATTAATATTAGGATGAGAAATTATTCTATTTTTACTATCAATAGCTACATAAAAAGAGTTGTTTTCATTTGAATTAAAGTGAGTATTTAGTACATTTACATCATAACTAACTAGAATTAAGCCTAGAGGCTTTTCTTCCATAGTTATAGGGTCTAAGTTTTTAATCACTTTGGTTACAGTAATAACCTTTTTATATGCAGAGGTAATATTTACATTATCCTCTATACCGAGCCAGGTAACTGTTTTTGAAGATTCAAGAGCTTCATTATAAATTTTATCCTTTAAAGAAGTGTTAACTTGTTGAAAGTTTAAGGTATCTCCAATATGATAATGAGCACCTAAATCAGAAAATATATCAATAGATACTAAGCCCTTTAAATTAATATAGCCGCTAAGTATATTACCAATTTTAACTTGAGTCAGTAGCTTATTATAATTATTAGTTTCATCATGTTTAATGAGCATACTCTCTTTTATGTCCTCAATACCTGAAATGTTAGCGATAAGGCTTTCAACTTCTTCCATAATTAAATCTGTATACTGCTTTTCAAGGATTAAATTTTGATTTGAAGCTATCATAGCATCCTCTCTAATTATGGAATTAGATGTAGTATAGGAAATTGACCCAAGAATTATAAGTGGTAATATACTTATAAGTAAAATATATATTAGAAATTTATACTTAATTGAAAGACGAGAAAACCTTTTAAACACGTAAACAGCCCCATTCTATTTTACATTATTTTCAGATACAACCTTTACCTCTACGAGATTAATTAAATTTGCTGGTTTTTTTCCATTGATTAAATCTAGAGCCATTTTAACCCCAGTATAACCTTGAAGTAGAGCCTGCTGGTCTATAGTATTACTCATTTTACCGTGCGCTATTGCGGTTTTTGCTTCAGAAAGAGCATCAAAACTAGCTATTAATATATCTTTTCTCTTAGTCTCTTCTAAATATTGTATAACCCCTAAGGCCATCATATCATTAGCACAAAAAACAGCGCCGATATCAGGGGTAGTGGCAAATAGTTTTTTTGCTACTGCATAACCTTCATCTATATTCCAATTTGCAGTTTCCTGAGCTACCAGTGTAATGTTTTTATTTTCAGAGAAAGCTTTAATTGCGCCTTCTTTTCGTTGATCACCGTTATAAGCTCCTCGAATCCCTTCAATAATAACTGCCTTTGTTGGAATCGTAATTTTATCACAGATATATTTTGCTGAAAGGTAGCCACCATTTTTATTGTCAACACTAATGAAAGGAACATCTACAAGGCCTTTATTTTTGGACAAATCAGGATCTAATCTGTTATCTATATTTACTATAGGAATTTTAGCATCTTGAGCCTTTTTTAATATTGGAATTAATTCTATGGAGCTTCCGGGTGAAATTACAATAGCATCTACCTTTGATGCTATTGCTTCCTCCACTAGGGCAATTTGTTGTTCAATTGAAGTCTCTTTCGCACCGGTCTTTACTGTTAGCTTTATGCCTAGCTCACTTTCAGCTTGCCTTGCACCCTTTTCCATCTCCATAAAAAATGGATTAGTGAGAGTTTTCATTATTAATATAATATTTTTCTTTTGAGTAATATTTGCAGGTAAGTTAGTTGCTTGTTTACTGATAGAACCTTTAGAACAGCCAATTAGGATAAATGAAATAAATGCAGAAAAGATAATTAAGAATAATAGCTTTTTATACATGATATGGTCCCCCCCTTTTATTTACGTAAAATTATTAATTATTATGATGATAATCATTAGTTTATAAGATGAATTAGTTTGTAAGATAAATTATAAGTGATTAGTTATATTTATTCAAATGTTTTTAGTAAATTGTACTAAAAAAGTACCTACAGTCAAAACACTTTTTTTCAAAGTTGTTCATTTTATAGGTACCAGTTTATAGAAAATATTATATTTTTACATTTAAGATTTCTAAGAATTATCTAGTTTTTGTTTCTAGTTCCTTCTTTAGCGGCTTGTACGCTAGCATTTCCATTAACCTTATATCCGTTTTTAGCATTTTTACTATCTAAACTATTAGCAATAAGGCTTTGATCCTTTTGTTTTATGGTCATATTTTGGCTCAGACTATTTTCATTATTAGGTATAATATTTTGATTATTTTCAGCTATTGTTTTATTTTGACTCATAAAAATCACACTCCTTTACTAGTATTTTATATTATATTGCCTATAACTTAATATACTTATACTAAAATAGAAAGTGTAGTGGAATAAATTTTATATTGCCATTTATAGAACAAATTTTTTCTGTTTATTGACCAGCCATATACCTAAACATACTAATATCAGAGCAATCATATTTTTAAATTCAAAAATATTCTCTCCTAAAAAAATTGCTGAAAGTATTGATCCAAAAATCGGTGTAAAAAAATTAAAAACAGATACTGGACCTACTTTATTATATTTTAAAAGTAGATTCCATAATGAAAATGCTGCTGATGATAATAATGCCATGTAAATTAAAAGCACTGAAGATGTCATTGTGAAATGATGAACACGACCACCTAATATAGTGCCAAGAAGCGTTAACAATGTACCACCCATAAAAAGGCTATACCCAGTTACCACCATTACATCCACACTTTTAGTAAGCTTTTTTGCATAAATAGAACTTACTGAAAAAATAAATGCTGCAATTATAACAAATCCTTCACCTTTAAAGCTAAAAGAGAAATTCAATAAATCAGCACTAAAATTTACAATCATAACCCCTATAAATCCAATAGTACACCCAATTATTTTCTGCAAATTTAACTTATCATTCTTATATATATAATGGGCTAAAATAACACTGAAAAATGCAACAGTAGAATTCATTATAGAGCTTTTAACTCCAGTTGTATTCGAAACTCCAACATAAAAGAATATATAATGCACTGTTGTTTGGAAAATTCCTAGCAAGAATACATTTTGGATGCTTTTCCTTGAAATATGCAGTATTTTTTTCCCGTATATCTGTGCAATAACAAGTAAAACTAAACCTGCTATAAAAAACCTATAACCGGCAAAAACAAGTTTTGATGGTATATCACCTGGGGAAATATTAAATAATATGTAGCCATTTTTTATTGCAGGATATGCGCTTCCCCATAATAAGCAACAAAATGTTGCAATAATGGCAACAACTTTTTTGTTGCTAAAAAATATTTTGCTTTTCAAATTAATCGAAATCCTCTCTACGCTGTCTTTTTCTATTAATTATATTATAAAAATATAAATTAGTAAAATTGAAGACCTCGACCGCACTCTCGTGGCTTCAGCCATGAGTTAGGTCGACTTGCATATGTTAATAATAAAATGAATATAGAATCTAGAAAGTGGTTATAACAAACTTTTGCTATAACCATATTTATTTCTTTAAGATAAAAATAAAATAAGTTTCAACTAAAATGAAAAAACCCTCTAATAATTCATATGAAGTATCGTATATATAAGAGAAAAGAAAAATATGGGATAATGATTAATAAATGTTATCTACATAAGAACCATATGAGGAGGAATTAACATGAGAAAAGGAAAATTAAGTTTATTTGTAATGGCGTTAACATTATCAGTTGGTGTATCATCTGGGGTTTATGCTTGTGAACAAAATAAAGATACTAATACTGTAAAACCAACTTCTGTAACACAAAAAATAAATTTCAAAAATGCAAAAACTAAGGAATGGGATGCAAAATTCGTTAAAAATCATGAGGATAATGAAAAATTTAGTGCTTCAAAAGTAGCTAGTAAAGATGCGAAAAATAAAGAGTGGGCTAAGAAATACACTGAAAATCATAAGAACCATGAGAATGAAGTAGAATGTGAAGATATAAAGGTACCACTTACTGCGGAACAGAAAGAACTTACTGCGGAACAAAAAGCAGTTATACAAGATAAAAAGGATGCTTTAGTACCAGTTAAAGAAGCTAATAAAGTTTTGAAAACTACAATTATTAAAAATGCAGAAGCAGTGAAGGTAGAATTAAAAAGAATTGAAGATAGTAAGATAGTATTAGAACCAGCAGTGAAAACTGAAGTTGATTCGGTTTTGTTAGAGGTAACAGATGTAACTACGAAGAAAGATCATGTAAAACCATTAGTTACACCAGTTTGTGATGTTGTAGCACCTGTAGTACCCGTAGTTGATCCTACAGTAGCACCTGTAGATAAAACTTACTTTGAAAGAATAAGTGAAAGATTAGATAATAAGTTTCTAAGATATACAGAAAAAAACACACAGTTAACTGATTTAGCAAATAGACTTTTAACTCTTTTAAATTCTTTAACACTTATAAAATAGAATAGTTGTAAAAAAATAAAAGTCTTGAATTTATTAAATTCAGGTCTTTTATTTTTTTTGATTTTTTAATATTGCAACTTACCAATTTTCAAGATCTTCATACACGTCTTGGTTTATATTGAATTTTCTTACAGGTACATTCACTACTTCATTTTCTGCCTGATTTTCTACTTGCTGCAATTCTTTACTCCAAAGCCATGCTTGAGCTTTTGGTATAATAAGTACTGGTTTAATGATAATTTTATCATCTTCAATCTCAATAGCTATATTATCTCCAATTTTCAAGTTCAATTTGTTAATTAAATCTTTTGGTAAATCAATTTTAAATTTTTCTATTATTTGTGTAATCATTTCATACATCTCCCTATAGGTTATTTTTTTACTATCTTAATTTTATTACATGATAATGTATTATATTTTACATTTGTTACTATTTTTAACTCGTCTTTAGTTATTCTATAAATTCGGAATTTATGAATCATATACAAACTTAACTTTCATAATAATGCTAATTATATAGCATAACAATAGTTTTGTAAAGCTGTTTTGCAATTTAATAAAATTAATCCGTCATTTTATAAATGGCATATTCCCCAAAAATAGACTTAGTAAATACAATAATAATTATAATTATATTTACTAAGCTTTTAAATCCAATATTTATGACCATAACTCCTTGCCTTCTAACCCCTCGGTTATTTGCTGAACCTATCTCTGTATGTTATTATGTTCAGATAATAAAAACTTTTAAACATAATATATCTAAAAATAAAATATATTATGTAGGGGAGATTGAGAATTGATCAAAAGAATAATTTCAGCCATAATGGTGCTTGGTATAATGATGAGCGTTGGTTGTACTAGCGTATATGCAGATACCGCGTCAGATAAGGCAAAAATTCAGCAGGTTCAAACTCAAAGAAACGACCTTGAAAATAAAGTCGAGATTATAAATAATCAACGTGAAATAATTATGTCAAAGATCAATAGTAATGAAAGAAATATAACTATAACTCAAAAATATATTAAACAAACTATAATAGATATTGCAAAAGCAGAGGCTAATATTAAATCTGAACAGGTTATTTTTAATAAAAGAATGAGAGTAATGTATATGAATGGTACATCAAGCTATATAGATATTATACTAGGCTCAGATGGAATGGAAGATTTTATATCCAGAATAGAAAATATCAAAACAATAGTAACCTTTGATCAAAATGTTATCAATGGTTTGAAAACAAAACAGGCAGCAATTAATTTAAAGAAAGTAGCACTAGATACAGGGAATACAGAGTTACTGTCTTTAAGGGCTGATAATAAAGAAGAGTTAGCTTCTTTAACAAAGCAAAAATCAGATCAAGATGTATTGGCATCAAAACTAAATGCTCTAGAAAATAAATATGGCGCACAACTGGTAATAGACCAAGCCATTGCAGCAAGACAAGCTGCAGAAGCAAAACAGGCATTAAATAATTCTGAAAAAGTTACTAAAAAACAGAATGAATCATCTAACCAAGATATAAAAATTCCGGAAGAGAAGAGTTTTACTACAGCTCAAACTAATACCGCAAGTGATTTGAACTTGCTAGCTAGATTAATAACTGCCGAAGCTGGAGGAGAATCTTATAAGGCTCAGGTTGCCGTAGGTGCAGTAGTTCTAAATAGAGTAAAGAGCAGCAGTTTTCCAAATTCAATAAGGGCTGTTATCTATGAAAAGACATATGCTCATTATGAATTTACACCAATACTGAATGGTAATATTAATAGACCTGCACATGGAAGTGCTATTAAGGCTGCAAATGAAGCGCTCAGCGGGAATGATCCAACAAATAATGCACTGTTTTTTTATAGCGGTGATGCTCCTCAGATATTGACGCTACCCCAGCCAGTTTCCATAAAAATAGACGGCTTAACATTTATTAATATGTTATAAAACCAAATATAGAATAATTTTAGTGTTTTATTAAATGAAGATCTCACGTATGACTCAAGAGTATCTTCATTTAGTATGTAATATAAGAAAATTTTGCTTTGTTACTTTGATATAAAACGAAAAGTCGTTATAGATAACATTATACCAAATGCAATTGCACCAGCTGCAACTATAACGTGTATTCCATTAGAATATGCTGCTGAATAGTTTTGCTCCACTATACAGTTTATGGTTTTATATGCAGTTAGGCCAGGTACTAGTGGGAATATTCCAGGTATTGAAAACTGAATAGCCGGGGTCTTAAGTTTTCTTGCCATAAATTCACTATATATACCTACAGCGATAGCCCCTGCAAAAGATGCCATACCAACACTATTTCGTAAGTTATAAACGGGAAGGTATGTTGCCCAGCCAATTGCTCCACTAAAACCAGCCCATATTATCTTTTTTCTATCAATATTAAAAAGAATTACAGGAAATATACTCCCTAGAAATGCCAAAAAAATTTGTTTTACCATAGTTTTACACCTACTCCAAATGTTAATGCTATACCAATACCTGCGCCTACTGCAGTTATAACAAGCATTGCTTCACCGAATTTAGACATACCCGCCGTGAATTGTCCGTAAATAATATCTTTAATGCCATTAGCAAGTGCTACTCCAGGTATTAATATCATTATTGCCCCTGTGATGACATTTCCTTTATTTATAAATGGAAATAAACTTTGAACAATTAAACTTGTAGCTCCTATAATAAGTCCTGAAAAGAAAAATTGAAAAAATTGAAATGATCCAACCTTAGATAGCTTTTCTAGCATAAAATAAATGCCTATACTTATAGCCGCTGAAACAGTTGCTTCATAAATTGTACCATTAAAAAATAGTGCATAAACAAATGAAGTCATACTTGCAGCCATAAGTCTTACTGGGAGAGTAAAATATGGTGCATTGGCTATATCTTTTAATGCTTTTTCAGCCTCTTCATAGCACACAGGATTATTTTTAATACTTCTTGAAAAAGAATTGATAAGCTCTATCCTATACAAATCTAAATGTGTTGACCTGATTTTTTTAAGTGAAGTCACCTTATCATTATTTATATCTAGAACAGAAACAAAGACACCATTAGTGGTGACTATACATTCACATTCTAAATTATAGGAATTACATATTCTTTCAATGGTTTCTTCAACTCTGTAAGTTTCAGCACCATTACTCATAAGCATTTGTCCTGCAGAAAGTGCAATTTCTAGAACTTGTTTAGCCTCCATAGTATTCCTCTTTTCACATTTGTTCGATTATTTATAACTAGCATAATTATATCATCTTTTATGTATATAATATGTACTGATTAATTAATTTAATTAATTGGTACATATTAACAATAATGTTAATATGTATAGAGGAGATTATAAATTAATGTGGAAATATAATTTATGGAGTCAAAACGATTACCTACAGTATTCGCTACATAGATATATGGGTAGCATCACGTGCTCCGTGGATTTTTATGAGCGAAAAGAATTTTCTAGCCAAACAAGCGATACAATATAAATAGCTAAGTGATATATATAAATATGGAGGTGAAACTATTGGAAATTGAAACTTCAGATTTTAATGTGATTAGAGTATTTAATGAAAATATTGTGCTAGTTTATCAAGCGCATATAGTAAAAATTCTTTATGAAAAAGGAATAGGATTTGGAAAGCACGAAGGTGATACTATATCTAAAGATACTTCAATTGAAAAAAAATTTTCAATTGAAAATAAAATTAACCATGATAATTTTTATAAACTTATAAATAGTGTTGATGATGAATTGATTGCACTTTGTGAGGAAATAATATACATGATATCTACAGAACTAAATGAAGATTTACAAGAAAAAATCCATATATCACTCATTGATCATATAATCTTAACTTTAAAACGACTTGAAAACATTGAGAATAATGAAAATCCACTTTTAGTTGAAACTGAGACCCTTTTTCCAAGAGCATTTGAATTAGCCCAAAAGGCCTCTACTATGATTGAAGATAAAACAAAGATTCACTTTTCAGATGATGAAATTGGATTCATAGCTCTGCATATACAATCTGCAAGGAATGATGAAGGCGTGTATAATACAACAAAATATAAATTTGTATTAAATACCACTATAGAAATGATTGAAGATGAATTAAATGTTAAAATAGATAAAAAATCACTTGAGTATGATAGGTTTATTACTCATATTCAATTTGCTATTCAAAGGATTTCGAATAATACACCTATTAGAAATGAATTATTAGATACTATAAAGGATAAGTATCCTTCTTCATTCAAGCTGGCACAAAAAATTTCAAGTTTTATTGAAGGAGAGTTAGGATTAAAAGTTATTGAAGATGAAACTGCATATTTGGCTAGACATATCCATAAATTTAAAAAGCATGAATTGAAAAAACTTTAAAAACTATATATATTAGTGACTTATTGTCTTTACTTTACGTAATTAGAGTATAATATTTAAATAAATACTCTGTAATAAATTACTTTCAGGCGCTACTCAAAGGGACGTTTGTGGGGTATAATAAATTAGTAAAATAACAATACATACCTTTAAAATATTTATTGTGATACTAATTTAGAAGGTATCGTTTATAAGTTATTATTGAAGATGTAAAAAATAAAAAAAAGAGGGTAAAAATATGAAAAATGATATAAACAAAAACATGGAAATAATGAAAAAAATTATTGAAGAAAAAAAAGCAAAATCTTCCGCGCAAAAAAATGGTAAGCGAGCATCGATTCATGGAACACAAAGCCCATCATCAGGCAATGGGGGAGGTTTAGTTGGTAAAAATAACAGAGGACAATAAATAAATTCCCTTTATTTAGGAATTTATATAATTGATTCTATAAATGAGCAAATTTACTAACATATTTTGGAATCAATTAAAACGAAAGCAAAAATAGACATTTTCACCATCCTAAAGTATTATATTACTGCGAAGAAATATAACTAAAGGATGGATAAAAATGCCTACAGAAAACAATATACCATATGCTAAATCAATTAACAACTTTATCATAGAGATTAGAATAGCACTTTACTTAACCTTGCCACAATTTAAGCATATTTGTGCTTTCGTATTTGGGGCCGTAGGCCGTGGGTGTAATG
>JBLHPD010000163.1:0-11423 GCA_047624165.1 Clostridium sp.
TCATTGAAATAAAAGATTCCCTGCTTGCTCCCATTCCACCAAATGTACTTGCACTATCAAGTCCAATTAACACTGTAAAAATTTTAACTATTCCAAATGCAAACATAAGAATAAATAAGTTTCCTATAGTTTTTTCCATGCTCGTATAAAAAACAGGTATGAAAAAAGCCGTCGTTATGGATGCCGCAAGTATAACTATTGGACCAATAGCTGTTATAAAGGAACTTCTATTTGATATTACTCTTCCCTTTTTCAATAGTTTGCTCAAATCATAATAAGGTTGGATAATAGATGATCCCACGTATCCCCTAAGGGTTGCCTTCATCTTTTTTAAGATTCCTATAAATAATGGTGAGAAAACTACAATTAATATGCTTTGAATAAAATAAATTAAATTATATTTCAAATGAATTCCTCCTTACACAAATTTCAAAACTAAAACAAGTGCAATTATTAATGATATAAAGATATACGAAATATGTAATTGAATTTTTCCATAGTTAATTTTCAAGATTTTTATTGTTAAGAAATCCACTACTTTTAAATTATGTTTATAAAAATGATCTTCTACTAAATCACTAGTCATTTGGCTTATGTGGATAGCTTCTTTATAATTAACTTTTTTATTATAATTTGCAATAGCCCCAAAAATCTTTGCACCTGGCTGAACAAATCCACTTCCAGTGTACTGAATATAAGGTTTGTCATGAGTGTACCCACATGCCCAAGTATCATTAATCTCTTGTTTTTTGTTTGATGAATTTATTTTATTAAACATATATAAAATAAATGTAATGCAAATTAGTATTATGGTGAATATTATTATCTCAGTTTCATTTTTGAAACTAGGATTCTTCCCACTTATATCTAATAAATTATTAGTGTAATAAGATATTTTACTTATTATAAATGGTGAAAATATTCCAGTAACTATAGCAAGTACTGCAAGAATACCCTGCCCGATATTCATTGATGTTGGAATGACTTTTACATGTTCTGCTTTTTCAGTTCTTGGTTTTCCAAGAAAAGTGATTCCAAATGATTTTGCTGTCGCATAAAAAGCCGCTCCGCTTGTCAATGCTACAATAATGCCACAACTAAAAATCAAAATTATAACCCATATATTGGTCACCTCAGTTATTGCTTCAATAAAACTTCTAAGTATAAGAACCTCACTTGAAAAGCCATTAAATGGTGGCACTGCTGAAATAGCACAGGTTCCAATAAAGGTACAGATTGCAGTAAACTTCATACTTTTATGTAGACCACCAAGCTCATTCATATTTTTAGTACCCGTTGCATACAAAACACTTCCTGCATTTAAAAATAAAAGGCTTTTGAAAATCGCATGATTCAAGCAGTGAAGTAACGCTGCGGTTAGCGCGAGTGAGGCAACCATTTTTAAATTGAAATTTATTAATATCATTGATATCCCTAGGGCTGCAAAAATAAGTCCGATGTTTTCTGCACTAGAATATGCCAATAATTTTTTAATATTATTTTGTAATAATGCATTTAGAATTGAAAAGATTGCCGTACCCGTTCCGATTATTAGTACGATAACTCCACAATTTAGAGGCAAGCTTCGAAGTAAAATAAAAACTACTCTTATAAAACCATATAATGCAACTTTCAGCATTACACCTGACATCAAAGCTGAAACATTAGAAGGCGCTGCTGGATGAGCCTTGGGAAGCCAAGCATGCAGTGGAACTATACCCATCTTTGCTCCAAATCCAAATAGTGCAAGTATGAATATAATATACTTTTGATTTGGTGAAAAATTCACAGAAAACTTAATAATCTCTTTAAATTCAAAGCTACCGGTGTATTTATACAAGAAAGCAAACATTATCATTAAAAACAGTCCGCTTATATGAGTCATAACAAAGTAAAATATTCCTGATTTCAAACTTTCCTTATTCATATATTCATAAATAACTAGGAAAAATGAAGAAATAGACATCATCTCCCAAAACACAAGAAATGCTATACCATTATCAGAAAGTACAACTCCTATCATTGAAACTACAAATAAAATAATTAAAAATATCATATATTTTACTGAATAATGTTTTTTATATTCCATTACGTAGCCTTTAGTGTAAATTGCCACAGGTATAAATATTAAAATTATAATAAATACGAAGTATATTGAAAGCCAATCCTTTTGAACATTAATTAGTGGTAACAC
Source organism: Clostridium sp. (assembly GCA_047624165.1). Classification (GTDB taxonomy): domain Bacteria; phylum Bacillota; class Clostridia; order Clostridiales; family Clostridiaceae; genus Clostridium_AD. The sequence continues at coordinate 2,195 of JBLHPD010000163.1, forward strand.
GTATTATCAGCTCCTAGTTATATTTAGTTATCATTCGAATGTTGAAATGTATCACTCTTTTCATTAAAGGTAACACGCATTATCAATTCCCATTTAAATTTAGTTATTATACGAATGTTGAAATGCCACTTTTACATTGTAACCTATTTTGCATATGTTAACAACTAAATTCCAGCAATTGTTCGCTTTTATACTATTTATTATACCTTGATTCTCAAAACTTTTCATTTATTACTTTATTGATGCATATTATTTTAAGTTTAATAAATAAGCTATTAGTATATGATTAAATATTATAAGGAGTTGTTTATCATGTATTTTGAATCAATTGACAAAACTATAAAACGTATAAAACCTATAAAACGTAAAAATGAACTCATTTTTCTGATTATATTTTTACTCTTATCAACCTGGTCAATAATGGTCTATTTGTTTTTAAATAATGTTAGTAATGATAAAGTTATATCCTCTACTGTTATAGCCGAAAGGTTGTCCAAAATTTCAGAACTATCCACTATCAAATATAACTATTCTAATGTATTATCTATAAAAAACAGTAAAAAATTCAAAGATTTCTCTATTCCATTTACTGAAAAATCATTTTTAATCAAATACAGTGGTTATATTAAAGCTGGAGTAGATTTTAAAAATTTAGATGTTGTAGTTAATAATAGCACAATTATTATTACGCTGAAAAAAGCTAAAATTTTTGATCATGCAATAAATACTGATGATTTATTTCTTTTTGATGAAAAATCCTCATTATTTAATAAGCTAAGTGCACAGGATATGATAGATGAAATTAGTAATGAGAAAAGCAAGGTTGAAACTGATTTATTGAAAACAGATTTTTTAGAGGAAGCAAACACTAATACTAAAATACTTTTGCAAGCTATTCTATTAGATATGGGTTTTGAAACTGTAACAATTGTTTTTAGATAAAGCATATGAAAATAAAATCACCATGAAACTTATCAAATTCAATAAAATTTCATCGTGATTTATTCTAATTAAAATTCGCGAGGTTAAATACTTCATTAATAATTAGTTTTACCCTATAGCCTGTCTAACATTGCCGCGCCAATTATACCAGCATCATTTCCAAGGGCCGCAATTTTTATATTGCAAACAGGTGCGTCTTTAAATAATTGGTGTTTTTTAATATCACTTTTCAGCAATTCCATAAAAAATCCCCCTGCTGCTGAAACTCCACCACCAATGCCTATCATTTCTACATCCAAAATATTCATAATGTTGCATATTCCTATAGCAAAGTATTTAACAAATCTCTCCACAACTAGGATAGCTAACTTATCTCCTTGTTTTGCACAATCAAAAATTATTTTAGCATCAATTTCGTCCGAAGTATTTATTTTTTGAAGTATTAATGTATCCTGATCATTTTCATTTATCAATTTTTTAGCATACTTAATTATTGCCGTAGCAGAAGCAAAAGTTTCAAAACAACCATTATTACCACAGGCACAATTGTAAAAGTTTTCTCCTACTACCATATGTCCTATTTCTGCTGCAGACCCATTTTTACCTCTATGCAATTTACCATTTAAAATTATTCCTCCTCCTACACCCGTTCCCAGCGTTATAAAAACTGAATTTAGATTGTTTTTCATTATTCCAAATAGATATTCCCCACCAGCTGCAGCGTTTGCATCATTATCTATAAGAACTTTTTTGCCAGTTTTCTCTTTAAGTATTTTGTTTATATCTACATTTTCCCACCCTAAGTTTACACACTTTTTTATTATTCCGCTATTGTAGTCAATAACCCCTGGAACTCCAATTCCAATCATATCAATATCTTCCATACAATAACCAGATGCTTCCAAAGTATTATGTATTAGATTAACCATATCCTCTATTATTAGTATTTCTCCTCTCGAAGCTACTGTTGGTATACTTTTTTTAATGATTATTTGTCCCTCATTTGTAACTATACCTACAACTATGTTAGTTCCACCCAAATCAATTCCTATACGCATAATTTATACCTATCCTCTCATTTGTAAATGTACTTCGTCTTAATTAGTATTATATTCTAACTGGCGCCAGAAGCCTAAAATGTAAATATATAAATATTTAAAAGCAGAAAACACATTGTTTTTCTGCTTCTAAATATATACTTCTACTAGTAGGAGTCCTAGAGGGCACATTTGAATAAGTAACAACCAATTTTATATGCTAATCTATTTCTATATGCCTAATTAATATTATACTTTCAATTTGATAAAATTAAAACTGTAATATCGTACAATAATTTGATCATTTTTTTATATTATGCCAAATTTTATATTAATAACCACCAGAAGAACCTCCCCCACTGGATGATCCACCTCCAAAGCCACCTCCACCTGATGCTCCTCCTCCAAAACCACCTCTTCCACCGCGCCTACCTATTGAACTCCAGAATAATAATGTTACCATAAATTTAGTTATTCTTCCTCTGTTAAGAATAAAGTCAAAAAGAACCAATACAATAACTCCTATTAATACTATTCCATTGCCTTTTCCAGGGACTTTTGAAGTTTGAACTTGTTTTGGAGCATTAATATTATTTTCTAGTTTTACATTATACTCTTTTGCTATATTATCCGCTAGAACTGAGTATGCTGCCCTAAATCCCTCTCCATATTGATTTTGCTTGAATTTTGGAACTGCATAATCATTCATAACTCTTGAGGAGTATATATCAGTAATAGCTCCTTCTAGTCCTGTACCTACCTCCACTCTCCATTCTCTCTCTTTTACTGATAATAGAATCAAAAGTCCATTATTTTTATCCTTTTGCCCAATACCCCATTCTCTAAAAATACCAGTAGCATAAGATTCTATAGGTACTCCCTGAAGCGAATCTATAACCACAATAGTAGCCTGTGCCCCTGTTTTAGTTTCTAATTCCGTTCCAACCGACAAAATATATTGTGTTGATTCACTATCTAGTACTTTAGCATAATCATTAACATACTTTAACTGCGTAACTATAGGATATTTAGTTTCAGCATTTACTAAATTCATAGCTGTTATTTGACCTAGCAAAAATACACTTATCATACATACAAATAAAATTCTCGTCTTAATCTTTGCTTTTATAGGTACACTCCATGGAATACTGAAAATTTCTCTACTTGATTTAATCAAATAATTCTTCATATTCTACTCCTATTTAGTAAAGTCAACTTTTGGTAATTCTTTAGCTGATTCACTAGCTTTATAAAGTGGCTTTTCATCAAATCCAAAAATTCCTGCAATAATTTTGTTAGGAAATTTTTTAATTGTGCTATTGTAATTTCCAACATTTGTATTATAATCAAGCCTTGCTGTACTTATTCGATTTTCTGTGCCTTCAAGTGCTACCGTTAAATCCTTAAAGTTTTGACTAGATTTTAAATCTGGATAGTTTTCTACTATTACTAAAAGCCTTGAAACTGCACCCCCAAGTTCACTATCAGCTTGTGCTTTATCTGTTACCGTCTTGGCACCTGCAAGCTTAGCCCTAGCTTCAGCTACTTTTATAAAAATATCTTTTTCCTGAGAAGCATAACCCTTCACTGTTTCTACTAAATTAGGAATTAAATCAGACCTTCTTTGCAGTTGTGTATCTATGTTACCTTCTGTAACCTTTACCTTTTGTTCTAAACTCACCATATTATTGTAACCTCCAATAATAGGCATTGTTATTATTAGAAATATTACTACAACAATAGCAACGGTTTTTAAAGTTCTATTCATATCTATACCACCTTTCTATTTTATAGAATTAATGATTCTATTTACAAAAGCAAACTTACCCTTATATAAAAATTTATGAATTTTATAATGATACTATACTAATTTGCTATTTATTCTTTGAAAATATGTATTAATCTAAAATATTTTTTTATGTATGTCATTTTTCACAGGTTACTTTTATCTGTAATAAATAACTATCAAAAAATATGAAAAGTGACTACAAAAATTCATAGTCACTTTTCTTAATTTCAATCTTCAAATGCTCTATTTTTAATAATAGCAAAAGTTTTTTTTATATATTCTTCTGTTTTATAATTTCCTAATCTATTATTCATCCTGGCTAAAAGGCAATTTAGACTTAAAATATCCTTCGAAGTTATACCTTTTAATTCTTCAAAGATTAATAAACTTTTTTGATTCTTTTTATAATCTTCTATTATCAAACTTTCACCTTGCTTTGTTATATCCAAGTAATGAGCATTCTTTATTAAAGCCTTCTCTTTATGAATAAAATTCTTATTATTTAAATTTTTTACAATTACATGAACTGTAGAAGGTGACCAAAAGCTAATTTCACTTAATTCACTTGAAGTAATGCCTGGGAATGCACCAATTATCCATAAAGCTCTAAGCTGAGCATAAGTCACATTAAATTCCTTAAGTGGTTCTCTATGATTACTTTTAACCGTTAAAATAAATGTTCTTAAAAGATTATATATATTAATTGTCTTTTTTATAATACTTACTTTATTTATATCAAAATCTGTTAAATCAATTTTCAAATTCATCTCATTAATCTTCTCAATATAGTCAAAAATAAACTCTTTCTTCTCTTCTATGATAATTTTAGTGAAAATATCTATAATAAAATCTAATTCACTATGTGAGAATAAGCCTATTAAGTCAAAAAGATAGAACTTTTTTTTATTATCTTGTCTGTTTATATTAATGAACCACTTACCCATTTCTGTTAATTGAAATTTATATACCTTTTTATTAATAGTCTCTTCCTTAAATATCAATTTTTTATTCATTAAAATCTTAATAATATTACTAACAGTAGGCGAACTCCAACATCCAATCCTTGCAATATTACTAAGTGAAATCCCTGGAAATGCTTTGATAATCCAAAGAACTCTAAGTTGTGGTAGCGTTATGCCTGAAATCTCCACCGTCCTTGCATAATTAGATTCAATTTTTAAAAAAGCGTACCTTGCTAGATTATATAATGAATGTATATTAAACAAATACTCCGTTTGCTCCATAAAATTTCCCCTTACGTGTTAATTAGTATTTAGGCATCTGAAAGAAAATAACAAGTCAGCTCCCTTATATAAATTGTTATTTTCATTTTCATATCTATAATTCAATAGATTGTCTTAAAAATTTTATACTTTTGTTGTGTTTTTGTCAAATTATAGAGACTTAAGGCAGATGAAAATAAAAAATATTTTCTTTTAATAATACAATATTCCATGATAATGTATTATAATATATCGTGTAGCCTTTATATTATATGAGCTACACAAATAAAATTATTGCATTATAAAGGGGAGTCAAAAATGATATTTTCTAGTGATACATCTATTGATACTATAGAAGAAGATTTGAGATATCTTAAGTTATTAGCTAGCAAGTATCCTACAATTCCAGATGCTTGTACGGAAATCATAAATCTACAAGCTATTTTAAATCTCCCAAAAGGAACTGAGCATTTTCTGTCAGATATTCATGGTGAATATGAATCCTTTACTCATGTTCTTAGGAACGCCTCTGGCGTAATTAAACGGAAGATTAACGATATTTTTGGTAATTCACTTAGATATAGTGAAAAAAAAGAACTAGCTACCATTATATACTACCCTGAGCAAAAATTAGACTTAGCACTTAAAGAAGAAGATGATATAGATGATTGGTACAAAATCACTCTTCATAATCTTATTGAAATTTGTAGAACCATTTCCTCTAAATATACTAGATCTAAAGTTAGGAAAGCACTACCTCCAGATTTTTCGTACATTATTGAAGAATTACTTCATGAACAACAAAGCACCTTTAATAAACAAGAGTATTACAATGGAATTATTCAAACTATAATTAAAATTGGGAGAGCAAAAGAATTTATAGTTGCTATTTCAAACCTAATTCAACGACTTACTATAGATAGACTTCATATTCTAGGCGATATTTATGATAGAGGGCCTGGAGCTCATATAATCTTAGATACTCTTATTCACTACCATTCTATTGATATACAGTGGGGTAACCATGATATACTCTGGATGGGGGCAGCCGCTGGCTGTGAAAGTTGTATTGCTACTGTTCTTCGTATTTCAACAAGATATGCAAATTTAGATACTATAGAAGACGGTTATGGTATTAACTTATTGCCACTTGCAACCTTCGCACTAGATTTTTATGATGATGATCCATGTAACTCCTTTAAGCCTAAAGTTTTTCCTGAAAATAATTATAGAGAAAAAGACCTTAATTTAATGTCTCGGATGCATAAAGCTATTTCTATAATTCAATTTAAACTTGAAGGAGCGATAATAAAAAGACGTCCTCATTATGAAATGCAAGACAGATTACTTCTTGATAAAATAGACTATGAAAAGGGCACCATAAATATCGATGGAAAAGAATATACGCTAAACGATACTAATTTTCCAACTATAGACCCCAAAGATCCTTATAAATTAACTGAAGACGAAAGGGAACTTATTGACAAGCTTAAATCTTCTTTCTCAAATAGTGATAAGCTCCAAAAACATATACGGTTTTTATACTCTAAAGGTAGTATGTACTTAACCTACAACTCCAATTTACTTTATCATGGATGCATTGCACTAAATGAAGATGGTAGTTTTAAGAAAATGAAAATAGATAATGTTACTTATAGTGGAAAATCATATATAGATAGAACAGAGCGAGTAGCAAGGGAAGCCTATTTTGGCAAAGCCAATTCAGAATCTAAGCTTTATGCAATGGACACCATATGGTATTTGTGGTGTGGTTGTAATTCTCCTTTATTTGGCAAGGATAAAATGACTACCTTTGAGCGTTATTTTATAAGTGACAAAAGTACTCATACAGAAATTAAGAATCCATACTATAAATATAGAGATGATGAAACAGTATGTAATAATATATTATGTGAATTTGGATTAAACCCCATTGATTCACACATTATAAATGGTCATATTCCAGTAAAGGCTAAACAAGGTGAAAGTCCTATAAAAGCCAATGGTAAACTTTTAGTTATTGATGGCGGTTTCTCTAAAGCTTACCAGCCAGAAACAGGAATAGCAGGTTATACACTTATTTATAATTCCTATGGATTGCTTTTAGCCTCCCATGCACCTTTTGAATCTACGCAAAAGGCTATTGATGAAGGTAAAGATATTCTTTCTTCTACTATAGTTCTAGAAAAATCTACAAATCGTAAACGTGTAATAGATACAGATGTAGGACTCGATATTAAGGAGCAAATTGAAGATTTAGAACTACTTCTTACAGCATATAGAAAGGGTCTTATTAAAGAACAAAGGTAACCTTAAAGAAAATTGTTTTATAAATATTAAGATTAAAAGCCACTTTGCTCATAATAAGCAAGTGGCTTTAATTTATTCAGAAAGTGTTAAATTTAGTTTAATTGTCTTTCCATCTCTATCTAATTCTACTTTAACTACATCTCCAGCTTTATGTGTACCTTTATTCGTATTTATTTCTGCCACAGTCTTGATATCTTTACCATCAAACTTTGTAATAATATCACCAGATGTTATACCTGCTTTTTCTGCCGCACTGAACTCTTTAACTTGTAAAATTCCTACTCCTACTGGAATATTGTTTTGCTTCGCCATTTCTGTAGTAATATCTCTGCAAGAAATTCCTATATTAAGCATTGCTTTAACTAAACTATCCATTTTAGGTTTTACTGTGTTAATTGGTATTGCAAAACCCAATCCTTCTACTCCCGTTACACTTATTTTAGCTGTATTTATCCCTATAACTTGCCCCTTAGAATTCACAAGTGGGCCACCGCTATTACCAGGATTAATCGCTGCATCAGTTTGAATAAATTTCAAATCTTTATTTTCAATACTCACTTGCCTATTAACCGCACTAACAATTCCTGTAGTAACAGATCCTATTAATTCTTTCCCTAGTGGATTTCCTATTGCAACTACCGTTTCTCCTACTTCAAGTGCATCTGAATCTCCAAACTCAGCCACACCTGGAACAACCGTGTTGTCATTTAATTTAATTACAGCTACATCTGCTGCTGCATCAAAGTTGATTACTTTAGCGGTAACTTCCTTCCCATCGCTAAGCATAACCTTTATACTCTGAGCACCGCTTACAACATGATAATTCGTTAAAATATAACCATCCTTACTAAATATTATTCCAGTACCTACACCTTCTTGAGTAGCATTTTGTCCGCTAAAATCCCTACTTGTACTAGAACTATTTGTAGAAATTGCAACTACTGAAGGGCTTACCTTTTTTACAATTGCAGGCGTACTTAAATCTTCTGTACTATTAGTAGTAATAAGCTTTGCTTTTGCATCACTTGAACTCTTTGTAAGAGTTGCATTAGGTGTAACAGCCACAGTATTACTTGTATTTTTCATCATATTCATCACAACAATACCAGAACCTGCACCTCCAAGTGTAGAACATATTACACCTACTAATATATAGGATACTATTCTCTTTCTCATACCACCTTTATCTTTTTTCATATTTTTATCATTTATTTCTGTATAATTAGTATTTTTAAGCTCAAGAGGCAAAGTTTCACTTTGCTTTTCTTTAAACTCATTATTAGATACATTTTCAATAAGATTTTCGTTAACCACCTCACTGGTGTTTTCATTTGTTTCATTATTAATATTTTCATTCATACAATTTGCCTCCCTATTTATTTCAGTGGTTAAATAAAAGTTATTAACTATTATTTACCTAAACATTATAATATAATATTTTTTATATATTTTCCTATATTTCGGTTTGTATTTTATCTATAATTACATATTAGAACTTCTATGTTACAGTTTGGTGACAAAATTGTTAACAATCCTTTAACTTAATATTTATTATATTCTAGTTAGGCGTATGAAAGAAAAAAACAAGTCAAAGATGCGACAGATGCGCCTTTTATCTTTTTAGTAATAAAGGAACCATTATATAAAAATATAATGGTTCCTTTATTGATGGACACTCAAAAAAATATATTCTTGCTATAATTTGTATTATTTATCTGTATATAGCTCAACTATTTTAAGTATTACTTCAACTGCTTTTTCCATAGCAAATGTAGGTATGAATTCATATTTACCATGAAAATTATGTCCACCTGCGAATATATTTGGTGTAGGTAGTCCCATAAAAGAAAGCCTTGCGCCATCCGTACCGCCTCTAATAGGTACCATTATAGGATTTATTCCTACTTCCTTCATAGCCAAAAATGCTG
>JBLHPD010000164.1:0-11404 GCA_047624165.1 Clostridium sp.
CCTCTCGGCTCCCTTTAATTTGTAATACCTATTTTTAGACAGGAGGTCTACGACCATAGTTTTATATTATCACAGGCATTCCCTATAGGGAATGCCTGAGTAGTAACATTATCTTATTGGGAGGTGAAAATGTGAAAATTACGGTGAAATTATTTGCTACATTTAGGGATGGTAGGGACAAAATTCAATTTTTAGAAGTGGCAGAAGGTAAAACTCCAAAAGATATTATTGCCAATCTCGGAATAGAAGAGTCTGAGGTTGCAATTTTACTTGTTAATGGGCGAGATGGACAATTTGACAAGGCACTTTTAGAGGGAGACCTAATAGCGCTTTTTCCACCAGTTGGGGGAGGCTGATAGTTAATTTGCCTTTTATAAACCCCATGATTATAGTTTTATAATCATGGGGTTTTGTTTTACAATAAGCACAGGGGACTTGCAAATGAATTAGAAGGATTAGATAGTTGGAGGAGATAAATGGAATTTGTTGAAAAAAACTTGGAAATGAGAGGAATGAAAAGAATTGAACTAGTAAATTACTTTATTAGTATTGGTGGAAAAGCTGTTGGCAAAGAAAACATCATTGGACAGGGATGGGAGGTTGAAATAACTCAGGAGAAAATAATTACATTGGGCTCACTTAAAATTCCAGCTACAATAATCATATTGCGATGTAGAAAAGATCTCATAGAGCAAATTATTTATGCGTTCCGTTTAAGATTCTTATCAGCTGGTGGATGAAAACATATTATATTAGATAAGGAAATCAGCGCTAAATTAGCTGATTCCCATATCTTTATCTTTATCTTATTCACAGACGTTATTATATTAAGTAAGTGTAGTTATTGTTGGGTGAGTGCCGCATAAAGCACAGTTTTTGGATTTATCTATACTAATAGTATCAAAGTCACAATCTAAGGCATCATAGTAGATTATCTTATTACATAGTGTGTCTCCCACATTTAACAATAGCTTTACAACTTCAGCTGCTTGAAGAAAACCCATGACGCCAGGTACTGGTCCTAAAACACCGGATTCAGAACAACTGGTACCTGCCTTTTGATTAGGTATTAAAGGAAATGCACAACGATAACATGGACCCTTACTCGGAAGTATTGTCATAATTAATCCATGAAACCTTACAGCAGCGGCATCTACAAGTGGTTTATTTGAAAGAAAACATGAATCATTTAAAAGGTAACGAGAGGGGAAGTTATCAACTGCATCTATAATAACATCATAATCACTAATTATATCTTTAGCATTGACCATATTTATACTGGTATTGTAAGTTACTACCTTCACATCTGAATTTAAATTTTTGATAAAAACTTTTGCTGATTCCACCTTTGGCATACCAATTCTAGAAGTCGTATGCAGTATTTGACGGTTAAGGTTACTTATTTCTACTTTATCATAATCAACAACACCAATGGTTCCTACGCCAAGGCAGGATAGTGCATAAGCTACAGGAGACCCAAGTCCCCCAGTACCAACAATTAATACTTTACTATCTGATAGTTTTTTAGTGTTAGGTGTCTTTTCTGAATCAAAAGGTGATTTATCCCTGAAGTAATTATTTTTAAGAAAATCAGTTATTGATAAATTAAAGATTTTATTATCAGACTTGTAGAATTCCATAGACAGAAGATTAAAGTAAAGTGGCTTAACTAATATATTCCCCACATTCAAACAAAACTTTATGCATTCAGTTGTGGTGAGTGCGGAAAGCATGCAATTAGAAAGAACATTACCTTCATTTTCATGTATATTATTTCCGAGGGAATTTAAATCTAAGGGTAGGGGATTTATAAGTAAATCATTAAAATCTTTATGATTACAAAAAGTTTGAAGAAAACCCTTCCAACCACTGTTAATTGCTAAAATTGTAGGAAAAAATATAGAACTATCTTGGTTGCTAGAAAAACTTATCAAATTATCTTTAAGGTCCTCATATTTACTAAGAAGTATTCTAATTGTAAAACCTTCATTGAAAGGAGAATTACTATATGTTGTTGGTAATTCATCGTAAGCAAGCTCCATAACTACATCCCCATTGAGATCTTGTATGTTTTTATATAACTTTTCATATCCATTATCGTCTTTAAAGTAACAAGAAATACAACCTGCTCCAGACGCTGCAAGATAATATATAAGGGAAGAGGCCTCTTGTACGTTAGAAGCATATAAATAAATTTTTAACTCTGTTATTTTCTTTTGACCTGGTCCACTAATTTCTGGGATTATTATATGTCTTAAATATCTATTAATTTGGTCTTTTGATAAAATCATTAAAAATCCTCCCCAAAAGAGTAAAGACATATTTATGTATAACGGTTACATATGTGATTGTCAATACCTTAAATATATTATAGTGCTTTTAGATAAGAGGTACAACATAGATTGTATTTTTTAGAATATAGTTAGCTGTTTATAAAATCCTTTTAATTTAAATTTAAGTAAATATGAAGTATATATGTTAATTTTAGTTTCACTTATTGAATCTTATGGTATAGTCTATTATAATGTAATGATAGATTATTATTAGAGCGAGGGGATTTAATGAAAAAAAATCTAAAAACATTTATTTTATCAATTTTAATTATATTAACTACATTTATAATAATAAGGCTGTCTACCAAACTATATTTGGAATTTAAAAATATAAATCTACCTACTAAAGAAAGTAGACAAATTGGGAATATGAGTACTCATAAATGGGTAACTGTTAAAATATTATCTGAAAAATTTAATATAAGCGAGGATGAAATTTTTAAGACTCTTGAAATTATTTCACAAAGCGGTGATGAAAATTTAAACATCAAAGAACTGGGTAAAAAATATAATAAAGAAGCAAAAGAAATGGATAATAATTTAAAGAAAATGATGGAAAAGTATAACAACCTACAAGATAATAATAAAATAGAAAATGATAAGAAAATAGAAGGTAAGAAAATATGAGTGATGTTAGTAGTTTGCTAATAGAATATTTTAGAAACTATAATATTTGGTTTTTAAGTATTATAATTGTTTTACAGTGTATAGGATTTCCCTCAGGTGCATCTTTAGTTGTAATAGCATCTGGAGCTTTTGCTTATGCTGGTGAATTTAATGTGGTTATTCTTTTACTAGAAATCTGGTTTTTCGCATGGCTAGGAGATAATATTGCTTATCTTATATGGAAAACTATTGGTGATAAAGCTTTCAATAAACATTTTAAACTAAACAACTATTTTAAACCTAAGATATTGAAGGCTAAAATTTATTTAATAAAACATGGAAAAATTTCGGTTTTTTTTACAAGATTTTTGATTGGGGCTATGGGACCTTTTGTAAATGCTGCAGCAGGTATTACGGGATACAAATTCTGGACATTCAGTTTGTTTGTTGCGTTAGGTGAATTGTTTTGGACATGTATATATTTAGGACTAGGATATTGGTTTGGTGATACTTGGGAGGATATAGTTCCCATAGTAACAGGATTCGGGCAATTTGTAGGGTACATAGTAATTTTAATTATTTCTATATACTTTTTTATTAAAGCAATTAAAAACAAGAAACGTCAAAGTTAATCATTGCGTTACTTGTTTTTAGTTTTTTGTTTTCATAGTAAACTTTCTTGACTATAATTTGGTAAAGGTACTTTAAATAAAATTTAAATATGTTATAATATAAAAGGCAACTTAATATATGGAGAGATGTCCGAGTGGCTTAAGGTACCTGCCTCGAAAACAGGCGAACGGGTTATTCCGTTCCGGGGGTTCAAATCCCCCTTTCTCCGCCAAAATCAAGGGCTCTAGCAAAAATGCTAGAGCCTTTTTGCACAAATTTTTTAATGGAATTGGGGCCGGTGGCGCCCGTTTGACGACAAAATAGGGAAGACTAAATGAAAATGGATGATAATTATCTTTTGATGTTATTAAAAATGGCTGACGTGAAAATAAAAAATTAGTATTATTGATTAGGCTCTTTTTATGTGCTCGGCACGGGTATACGCTCTAGTGTGAAAGTCCCAAACCTTGAAGGCAGTAGTAGCAGTTAGATTAAGAAAAGGGTGTCCATGGTTATGTGAAAAATGAAGGAAATCGTCGGCAAATCTCCGCCCCAAGAAATACGAACTTCATATTTGTTTTTTATATTTTGCTTGTGTATCTTGGTCGACGATATCTTCAGATACCACTACCAGCAATGTCTTACCATTGGAGTAGACTGGTGCATCAAAGTAAGTGAAGCGAGCTAACTTTTTAGGCATAACTGTCATCCTTTTATGTATAAACTTCAGTGACGATGAAACTCAAATTATTAATCGTTGTTCATTTGATGATTCCAATATATGAATTTTAGTAATATAATGAGAAGAGTATACAGAAATAAATATTTTTCAGATAAATGTATGCACAAAAAGGAAAGGATAATGTATATTAGAGAGTACCATAAGCTCAAAATAGACGAAAAAATAAAATCAGCTATGTTAAACAAAAATATGACGTTAATTGAAGTGGGCTGATAGAAATGTCATGAGTAAGATTGAAAAAGGAAATTATATGGAGATAACAAAATATTCGTATTTGATAGAATACTAGTTGAAACACTATTTAATGAAAATCATAGAGATAATCCCGAATTACCTTATTAAATTTAGCTCTTAGTTTAATGAATAATAATAATCAATTACACAAAGAAAATTTGAGGAGAATTAGAATTCATGAGGAATAATGTAAAATGGAAACTAGAAGATGACGTGAATGACTACGTTAAAAAACAGCTTGAATCGTTAGGACTAAAGAAACTAAGAGATTACAATGTAGAATCAAGCATGTCTGATTATATGAAGGAATCACTCAAAGGTTCAGCAAAAACCAAGAATAAAACAAACTTTGGAAAGCCAGACTTTCACATAGAAAAATATGACGTACCCGTTATTATCGAAAATAAACTAAATAATAAAGATCATATTGCCGAAAATAAGGACGGCTTGAAATTCGATGATAAATCTGTAAGTAAGTATGCCGTGAATGGAGCAGTCTATTATGCTCAAAATATGATTGCTTCAGACAAGTACTCAGAAGTAGTTGCAATTGGGATATCAGGTGATTCAAACGAAGACATCCAAATTTCTGTGTACTATGTGTTCGGTTCTTCTGTAAAACCAAAATTCATGAAGGGCTACACTAAACTAGACTTCTTAGAAAACAAGACAACCTTTGAAAACTTCTATCAGGATGCATCACTTAGCGAAAAAGATAAGCACCAAATATTGATTGATTCACAAGAGTCTTTGAAGAAATATGCGAAAAATCTAAATGTTCTTATGAACAATCATAATATTCCAGTTGACCAGCGTGTTGTTTATGTTTCAGGAATGCTTTTATCTATGCAAGATGTTGTTGATAAGTACGGCAACAAGATTGATGATGGTCTAATTCCAGACGACCTTAAAGGAAAGCAAACCGAAACTAACCGTGATGGTGTAAAAATCGTTAACCAAATTAGAGAATACTTAGCAGAAAAAGAGATCCCACAAGAAAAGTGTAATCTAATGTTAGGCTCATTCCGAGAGTCAATTTCTTTAGATAGAGATAGGGATGTACCGACAGAACTTGATAAACAAGCTTCAAAACTAATTAAGGAGAAGTCTTCTGTATCAAAACAAGTGTTTATTTACATTTATGAAAATGTATTCCTATCAATCGATGGAACAGCGGGCCACTTAGATATCATGGGTGAAATGTACAGTGTATTCTTAAAATACGCTTTAGGTGATGGGAAAGAAATCGGTATTGTACTAACTCCACCTTACATTACAAAAATGATGGCAGATATCCTTGATGTTAATATGGATTCTCATGTAATGGACTTAGCAACAGGGAGTGCAGGATTCCTGATTTCATCAATGGAAATCATGATACAGGATGCAGAACGAAGGTTTGGAAAGAAAACAACCAGAGCTGAAGCGAAAATTGAAATAATAAAAAAACAGCAACTTCTTGGAGTGGAGTTAAATGCTAAAATGTTTACACTCGCTTCTACTAATATGATACTTCGTGGAGATGGCTCAAGTAATATTCAAAAAGGTAGCTCGTTCGATCGCCCAAAAGGATTATACGATAATTTTAAGGCGGACAAACTCTTGCTTAACCCCCCCATTTACATTTGAGGAAAATGGAATGCCGTTTTTAGCTCATGGACTAAACAACATGAAGAAAGGTGCATATGCCGCAATTATTATTCAAGATTCAGCAGGGAGTGGGAAAGCAATCAAGTCCAACAAAGAAATTTTGAAATATCATAAAATGATTGCTAGTATCAAGATGCCAGCTGATACGTTTATGCCTGCTGCTGCGGTTCAAACTTCAATTTATATTTTCGAAGCAGGTACCCCTCATAATTTTGATTTAGATATCGTAAAATTTATTGATTTTAGAAACGATGGATACAAGCGAACTTCACGAAAAATATCAGAAATAGATAGTCCAAACGAAAGATATCAAGATATAATCAAAATTTATAGAAGTGGGAAAAATGCATCAAAGAATGCCGAATTCCATAGCAACCTGTGGAATCTTGATGAAGTGTATTTTGAAGACTTTATATCAAAAACAGGTAATGATTGGAATTTAGAGCAACACCAATCAATAAATAATTTTCCAAATGAAACTGATTTTATCAGTACCGTAAGCGAGTTCATTAGTTTTGAAATTGGTGAGATTTTGAAAGGTCGTGACAAATGATGCCGCAATTCAAATTGGTTACAGTGGGTGAGCTCTTTTCTATCAGACCAACAAAATCATACGGTTTAACTAATGATAAATTACTGAAACGTGCTGGAAAAACCCCAGTTGTTACCAATTCATCAAAAAATAACGGAATTCTAGGATATGTAGATTTAAAACCAACTGAACAAAAGGGGATTCTTACATTTAGTGACACTGGCATGTCTGCAACTGAAAGTATTTTTTACCAACCTCATGATTTTGTAGGTTACTCTCATGTCCAAGGAATGTTTCCATTATTTAATCCATCTTTCTTGACTGAAAATGTTGGACTATATATTTCTACAGCAATAAGAAATTCAGTAAAAGGGAAATATGATTTTTATAGGAAATTTAATCGAGAGAGCGTTTTAACTACATTGATATTATTACCTGTAACCGAAAATGATGAACCTAATTGGGTATACATGGAAGAATCTATTCAATTTATTAAAAATAAAATGATATCCAAGATTGAAGCGTATCTTAGTTCTCAAGATTTTGCAACGATTTCAGAAACAATTTTAACTGCGGAAGACGAGTCCACTATTCATAAATTTCATATTTCAGAGTACCAAGAATTTACAATTGGTGATATTTTCGAAAGGCTTCTGACGTTGAAACCAAAGAAACAATTAGAGACATCGCTAATAATGACTAAATACTTCGACACTCCTGGTATATCAGCAACGAGTAAAAATAACGGGATTGGTTTTTATGTTCATGGAGATGACCATAATCTATTAGAAAATATACTAACTGTCTCTGCAAATGGGACTAACACAGGTTTTATTGCATATCACGCTACACCAATTGCAATAGCACAAGACAGCTATGCTATATGCTTAAAACAACCATGCACAAAATACGCCATCTATATTTGGCATCTGCAATAAGTAAATTTTCTATCTTAAAGTTTAACTACGAAAACAAAGCGGGATGGGCGAGATTATCAAAAGAAAAAATAATTCTCCCTGTTAACAGTGAGGGACATATAAAGTTCCAACTAATGGAGGATTACATCAAGGTTACCCAAAAGAAGGTTTTTAATAATTTATATAAAAACATTACTTATATATAGTAATTAAAATAAAAGCATTATATACAGATGAAAAATATGAAAAATTACAAAATCAAAAGATAGCTAGTCAACGAGACGTAACTAGATTCTGTATATTAACCAAATTTTGAACCGAGTATTTTGGGATATAGCTAAGTAAATCTTTTTATTAAGACACAAAAAAAGGATATATATAACATATCCTTTTTATTACTGAAATTAAGGAAAAAAATTTACACTATACTTTTATCTAACACTAAACTAATATATACTAGGGAGATAGGTTAAAATATACTAATAGGGGAGGAGAAATTAGATTGCGACATAGAGATGTTATAGATGAAACTTATGAAATCATTGATTTTATGAATTTATTTAACAATAAAGAAGGTTTACTAAATCACAGTAATAAAGAGAAGTTTGCGCAATATTACACACCAGAAAATATTGCTATATATATGGCATCTATGTTTAAAGCTCCGAAGAAAAGGATAATACGAATAATAGATCCTGGATGCGGTTTTGGAATATTGACAGTAGCATTTTTACAAAGATTATTGCAAATAGAGCATGTTAAAGTAAAAAAAGCTATTGTTACATTGTATGAGATAGATATTCATGCGATTCAAAGGTTGAAAAATATTATGGAATTGGTTTCTTTTAAATGTATGGAAAAGGGATTAGAAGTAATATATACAATAAACAATGATAACTTTATAACAAGCTTTTCAAGCATAAAAGATATTAATGAAAGTCATAAATATGATTATGTAATAGTGAATCCGCCATACATGAAATTACCTGTTGAATCAGATGATAATATTAAATTAGAAAAATTAAATATTAAAGTACCTAATTATTATGCAGCATTTGTATCGTTAGCACAAAAAATGTTAATTAATAAAGGCGAATTGGTTGCCATTACTCCAAGGAGTTTTTGCAATGGTGCTTATTTTTTGAATTTTAGACAAGACTTTTTCAAGAAAATGGTGTTTGATAAGATTCATTTATTTGAATCAAGAACGGATTTATTTAAAGAAGATGATGTATTACAGGAAAATATAATTTTTCATTGCATAAAAAAAGAACCTAAAAATAGTGACAAAATAAATGTTATACATAGTTATAATGATTCACTAGATGATGTTGTTATAAAGAAAAGAAGGCTTGAAGATATCATATTTCCAAACGATGATAATTTGATAATTAGAATTCTAAAGGATGACGAAGACAAGGAAATTAGTAAAAAGATAAACGCTTTACCTTGTAAATTAAGTGATTTAAATATAGAAGTATCTACAGGGCCAGTGGTTGATTTTAGAGAGAGAAAAGAGACTCTGTCTAAAGAAAAGTTTGAAAACAGTATTCCATTATTTTGCAGTGCACATTTAACAATGGGGGGAATTAAATGGCCCAAGCAAGATGTGAAAAAGTATAATTTTATAATTAATGATGAAATTAATAAGAGTAAGATGAGAAAGAATGGAAATTATGTATTAGTAAAAAGGATGACATCAAAGGAAGAAAAAAGAAGAATTACTTCGGCAGTATGTGGTGGTAGAAATTATGATTATGATTATTTCGCTTTTGATAATAAGGTTAATTACTACCATAGAAATAAAGAGGGATTACCATTAGTAATAGCCAAGGGATTAAATATATTTTTAAACTCAACTATAGTAGATAGATATTTTAGAACATTTAGTGGTAATACACAAGTGAATGTTACTGATTTAAAAAGTTTGAATTATCCTAGTGAATTTCAATTGCATAAACTGGGAGAAAAATACGAAAATATATATATTCATCAGAATTTAATTGACAAAGAAATTGAAAAAATATTATTTAGTTAAGGAATGGACCTAAGTGTTATAATAACTTAGGCCTTTTTTATTAGAATAAATTGCTACAATTAGAGTAAGAAATAATTTGTTCATTCTCAATAATAATTACACTAGTATTACTAGATATATTAGATGCAAATTTTTGATAGACTTTTGTAGATAAGAATACTGTAAAATAGTCAATTTTAAAAGGGCAATCTTTAAATAATTCGATTAATTCTTTTTTTCTCAAATCATTTATTGGTCCAGATGAAGCAACTGCTTCCCATATCATAACACGCTGCATTGCATTATCAAATCCAATTACATCAGGTATTTTACTATGCTTATCGATTTTAAGACATATCAAGTCACATAAATCCCAATTAGTTGAATCCTGTGATACTTTATTAGCTGTGTCACCAATATAAATGAGCATAGGATCTTTATAAATATTAAAAAAGTTTTCTACTATAGTTTTTTCAATTATATTGTGTTCTCCAGGGGATAGAATGACCTTATCACCTGAAGGTAGTGTAACTGTTAATTCAGTAAGTTTTTTTAAGGCTCTAATCTTATCTCTAATTTCTATTGCATCAGTATCTAAAAATTGTGTTTTTAACTTATTAAATTCTTCTTTATTATTGAATGAGCATATAAGTTTTTCAAATGCTGGAACTATTGTATAGTTTGTATTCCCTGAGTTAGTCACTCTGCTAGGGTCATCAGCATTACACTCGACTAAATTGGAATCTATAAGATATTTTAAGCTATGCTTTCGAATGCTCTCTCTGGTATTTTCACGATAGCTGACATCTTCAAATGTAGTATTTGCGTACTCGATTATATCCGTAACTCTGACTCCATCATGTAAACAACTCTTGCCTCTTATTAAATTTGTTCTAGGGGTTTTATCCATAAGTGCGGATATACAAACTAAGGTTAGGTCTGTAATATTTTTATATGGAAATCCTATTTCCTGTAATACGGTTGCTGTAGCGGATAAATCTCTAATTTTCATATTATACGCATCCTTTCTTAAACTGCAACGTTGCAGTTGATAAATTAAGTTTAAATCCAAATGTAGATATTGTCAAGTAATTTTAAAAAGAGAATAAATAATATTGGAAATAGATCTAATATAGAACATTGTTACCTTACTAGTAATTTCATAGGATAATTAAACTAAATTTCAAATTTATACTTACCTTAATGGTTTAGAATTTTTTACAATTAGTAATTTGATGATAATAAAATACAAATTATAAAAAACAACTAAAATACTATTAGTTGTTAAGTTAAGGTGGTATAGTTATAGAAGATTCAATCTGTTGAAAAAGTGTTACTTACAGATATAATATGTGTAAAAAACCGTATAAATTGCAGGTGTAAGGTCAAAGAACAATTTGGTAGATTTGAGTGATTTGACGAATACAAATACAAAAAAGAAAAGAATCAGACATTTTGGGAAGAACTAAAGAATTGTAAAAGGTCAATGTTATAATAGCTTGTTTAAGGATTTTAAGTAATTAGAGTAGTCACGGAAACTAATATTTAAAACTTGGTTTTTTATAGATTCATTATAGAACTATAAATTTTATGCTCAGAGAGTGGTTTGCAATAAAAATAGGCATAGCAAACAAGCCTGCACGGTGAAAGAATTTTCAGGAAAAAACATTTAATTGTTAAATTGCTACACTAATAAATTTAAAATACTAAAACCTGAAACTTTAAGCCTTGCATCTAGATGAATATTAATTCCAGCAATCA
>JBLHPD010000165.1:0-11354 GCA_047624165.1 Clostridium sp.
TATATTAATAAAATGATTTTTTCTTATTGATAAAGTGATTTCTTAGGGATAATCTGACGTAAATCAGCTACTAATAATAGAAATAAAATGACGTTTGAATTAGTTATAATTTGACGTTTAACACCCAGCTTCTTCTTTGAATTTTGTAATAGGTTGATAAAATGCTATATACTCAACTGACTCCCTAACCTCTTTTAATCTTGCTACTGGAATATGATAAAATAAATTTTCTTTATACTCTTTTAAATGCCGTTCATCTTTCACATTAACGAGCATTACATTTAAATGATTAAACTTCCCATAATCATCATATTCATCTATAACTACCCTATCATTTCTTGCTTCGAGTGGGGATTGCTCTATTATTTTCTTTAACTGCTTTGTTATTAACTTCGTGCTTCCCGGCAGCATAGGAAAAGCTCCTATATTTACTTCTTCTATACTCTTATAAAATTTATGCTCCTTAAACTTCTCTTCGTCTCCATAAGGAAACATAACATAAGCTCCAAAGGTATCATATTTAAATTGAACCTCGTTACTAAGTTTTGATACTATTGCATCCCTATATCTATGCATTACATTTATATCATCCTCAACTGGCCCTACCACAGCACTATCATCCACATTAATTCTATACTTAGCATCAAATATATAAATTCTATTGTCATCTTTATTATTCAAATTTCTAATATTAAGCACAGTATCAGGTCTTTGATTAGTTGTTTGAGATGAATATGACTTGTTATACCATAACTCTAACCTATTCTTCTTGTTAGAATAAATCATCTTAGCTTCAGAGTCCTGGGATAATGTAAAATAGAACCCATTGTCCTTATACTTTAATATTCCATATTCCTCTACCTCGTAACCTAAATCACTGAGAATATGATGTATCTTCATATAGCACCACATCTCATATAATAAATATAGTTTTTTAGGAGTCATTTGATAAAGCCCATCTCCTAAAGCTAGCCCCTTACTTAGCATAATATACTTTTTGTAAACTTCTCTATAACCAGGAGCCATTTGAAAAACTAAGCTCATAGTCTTTTTACCAGTAAGATTGCTAACATTACTAAATCCATTTTTAAGATGTTTTTTTAATATCGATATTTTATTCTTTAAAAACTTATAAAGATCAACTTTATCATCAGTATTATTACTATTATTTTTTGCTTTATTATTAAGCATATTTATAACTATATTTTTTACAACTGCATTTAGCCTTTTTATAATACTCGTTATCATGTACTTAACAAATCTATTTTCATATATATCAATAGTTGTAATTTTTCTTTTATCTATCACAGTAGTTGCAATGTAGTTTTTATCTTTTCCTTTAATAAATCCATTTTGATGCTCTACAAGTGCGCTTGGATGCTTCCTAAGATAATTAATTGTATTACGGGAAGGTACTCTTGATTTCTCTAATCTTTTTATGGATTCTATAGTTTCTACATTATGCTTAGGGTTTGCTATAACTCTTTTGATAGCTTTTTCTAAATCGTCAAATATACATCTCAAAATACTAATAAATTCTGCATTGGTTTGATGTTTAGTATCTACCAGTCTAGTTTCTAAATAAGTTTTTCCCATAAGAGCAAAAGCTAAAGAATATATCTCCTCATTTACTTCATTCATAATATCTCTATAATCCTTTTGATAATCAATTTTTGACGGAAAAACTTCTATATTTATAGATAATATATCCCTACCATCTTTATTAATTATAAAATTGGACAACCCAATATCTGAAGAAAAATCAATCATTCCAATATAACAATTACTTATTTTCTGAAACCCATTATTTAAGTTACTACCCATATGAATTACTTCATAACGACTCTCGTCTTTAACTTCTAATATCAACTGATATTTCCCATTTTCATAAAAACAAGGTTTCACATTCGGCCCACTAACTTTTACTAACTCTCCATTATCTGAAATAACTTTTACTGTAACTCTATCTTCATATTCCAAACCTACAGTAAGAGTTGCTGTTGTATTTATATTAATATTTAAATCTCTTACTTTCTTATTTATACTCTCCCCACTAAATGTTAACGAAAATTCACCATCACAATCTATTTCTAAAAGCTTTTCATTATGCCCAGAATGAAGTAAACCCATCTTCATAACCTCTTAACATCATAAGTATTTTTTCAGCACTTTTTTTATACTTAATCTTATCTGATTTCAACTCTGTTTCACAATCTTTGATATACTCAACTGTAGCAGTAACCTCTTTACCATTTGTGTTACAGTAGTTAAATAATTTAATTAGAATATCCTTAATTACAAACTCACTCCCAGTTATAATCGGTAATATCTTTTGCATTATTTGAAAATCAAAAGCTTCATCTTCACTTAATAAATCATTAATCTTGTTTTCTAACATATAAAATACAATCTCATCTCTAACTCTATACCCAAAGTTCTTATTACCTTGCTCTAGTATCTCATTTATATCTTTAACTTTACTATTAGTTTGCCTAACGAATGCATCATCACTATTTAAAGCATCCTTAATATTTAAAAAGCTTGTCTTAAAGAAACCGTTATCCACATTAATACTTTCACATTCTTCATTACTAAAATCCAAAGCATCCAGATCTACATCTGAAAACTCAATAGTATTAGCTCTATCTAATACCTTTCTGCTAAAAGCAAAAGTTGTATCATCCATATTAACAGTACCAACGATATAAATATTTTCAGGTATTCTTAAATTTGCATACTTATTCCCTGCAGCCAAATATTCCCCAGTAAATAATCTGTCGGTCTTAATATTATTATCTTCATCAAATTCTCTAGATTCTATAATGCTTAAATATTCACTTAAATAATACTCAACCCTAGCTAAATTCATTTCATCTAAACAAATAAAATAAGGTTTATTAATATTCTCCTCTTTAGAAGCTATAAAAATAATTTCAGTTAGCTTACCAGGAATAAATTCATCATTTATATTTTTATAACCAAATAATTCAGTACTATCATTCCAATCAGGTTTAACATTAATAATATTATATTGACCATTTTCAGGAGTAGCACCAACAGCCCTTGCAAATAATTTAACTAATTTAGATTTACCTGTTCCACTTATACCGGCAAGGATGGCGAATGGTTTTGTTTTTAGGGAGAGATAGAAGTTGGATAGGTCATTGTAGTTGTATATGAAGCTTTTGGAGAGCACATACTGTCTTATACTTTTTATTAAAAAATTAACTTCATAGTCTTTTTTACTAACAATTTGTTTCTGGGCACCACCTTCCATCTGTTCTTTAATTTTGATATTATCATTTTTTATAAATGTTACTTGTTCCGGATTAGTAATTCTAGTTTGAAAATCAAAATATGTTAATGCTTTAGTTAACTCTAAATCCTCGAGATACTCACTAGAATCTTCTTCTCTTAATGCAAAAATTACATATTCTAATTTTCCTTTTATTTTTAATACCAATAGTTTACAATTCTTATATAACTTATTATAAAATTCCTTATATTCATTTCCATCTACTTTTTTAGTTCCAAACTCAACTCTATTTTGTGTAGCTTCATTTGTAGTAATATACGTTTCTATAATAGTATTTTCTGAATTATACTTTTCTTCTTTTAAATACTTAAGATTATTACTCATTATTTTAACTGGTAATTCTATTGTTATATGTCTGCCAATTATATTTCCACTAAATTCATTACGTCTTATAACTGGAAACAATTCAAATTCCTTTCCAGTTAATATAATTGATGACTGATTACTACTCATTCCATTTTTGCTTCCAACGCAGCTTTCAGGTAAATTTTTAAGAAGAGCCATATCAAACCACTTGCTTTCCAAATCACCATTATGGATACCTAAATCAGTTATTTTTATATTTTGTTTTACAATTATTCTTTTCACAATATTATTAAATATTTCTCTAGTATCTTGTATATTTATTTCCAATGCCTCTTTTTTTATATTGTTTTCGATTTTCATACTACATTCTTCAATTATATATCCAAATTTATTTATTTCTGCAATAAATTTCGCAAAATTTGACTCATTACTATCGTTAGCCCATTGAGTCCATACTCCAAATTTTATTATCTCTTCATTATATTTATATTCTAATAGTGGTCGCCCTTGTCTAATGTAATTAGATTCTCTACTGCTTTTAGAGTCATTCGTTATTTTTTCTTCTTCCAACAAAAACTGCATGATTCCATTAACACTTATTATTTTTTTAATATCTATAAATTTATTACGAAATTCTTCAAATGTAACCTCTTGTTTATTATTCTCAATATAATGCTTAATAATAATATATGGAATTGCGGTCATTCTTTCCTGTTCTGACAATATAGTATTGTTATATTTAACTTCGTATCTTTTGTTTCTATCTTCCAAAATTATTTCATTCCTTTCTATTACCATAATTTTAATAATTATCTTAAAATTCTATTATTTAACTCTAATTATACTTTTTTTCTTATTAATATACTAGTTTTTTACAAAAAAATAAAAACAAATGTTTAAAATACTATTCTAAACATTTGCAATAATAAATATAAAATCTATATATATTTTTTTAATATATAAGCTATTCTTCTAGACATAAGTGGTGGTACACTATTTCCTATTTGCATATAGGTTTTAGTAAATGGTCCAAGGAAGTAATAATTATCTGGATACGATTGAACTCTAGCCGCTTCTCTTGGTGTTAATCCCCTTGCTTGGTTAGGATGTATATACATATTACAATCAAATTTCATATGTGCTGTTATAGTTTTACATACTTCATTTAGCTTTAATTTGTAATACTTATCTTTAAACATATGACTTCTACTCTTGTATGGCATTATATCAGCTATACGTTCACTACTTGAATTATCTCCTGGCATCATTCTTCCAAAAATCTCAATATCTCTATCATTATTATATCTTGTCTTATGATTAAATATAAGTGCACTTCTAAAATCTTGGTTTATTAAGTCTACATATTCATTGCATTGTTTAACCCTATTATATTCTATCTTTTTTCCTGATTCTTCAGTATCCGATTTTGTAGAATTCTTTTTTCGTAATGGTTGCAGTTCTCTAAGATCCTTAATTGCATCTTGCAAATCATACTTTTTCATTCCTTTAGCAGATGCTTCTATTTCTTCAATAATAGCTTTTGCAGTAATATTTAATTTTTCACTTATATCGGACCTTACCCCTATATAAATCAGACGCTCCCTATTTTGTGGCACTGAAAAATCTCTTGCATTAAAAACATGATAGCAAACATCATAATCTGTACCTTCAAGATTATGAAAATCTTCTTTTACCTGCTCTGCTACACTTATCATACCTTTTACATTCTCCATTACAAAAAATTTAGGTTTTAGCTTTTCGACCCCTCTTACATAATATTTATAAAGTATATTCCTAGAATCATCTATTATTCTTTGTCTATTTGCCATTGAAAATCCTTGGCATGGTGGTCCACCTATTATTATATCTACTTTCTCACTAATATAGTCATCAATTTTATCAACAATTACTTTTATATCCCCTGTAATAATTTTCTCCTTAGGAATTTCAGAATGATTAAATGAATAAGTTTCTGTGCATACATCTTCAATATCGTTAGCAAGCAGTGTTTTAAAACCATTCTGATAAAATCCTAAACTCATACCTCCGGCACCACAAAAGAAATCCACAACGGTAGCACTTTCTCTATCTTTGTAATATACATTTACTGCCTTTTCTCTATAATAGTCCATATATTTCATCAAACTTTTATCTATCATTTTATTATGAACTAGATACTCCGACAAAACAGACATCATAACATCAAAATCTTTTTCTAAAATAATCTCCAACTTATGTATTTCATCAAAATTCTTTATAACCCCTAATTTCACAAGAAAATTAAGAACATCCAAATTATAATCAATTTCCTGCAATATTATCTTTTTATGTATTCCATATAATTCACAAATACAATTAACAAAATCATTTAAAATATTTCGCAATATTTTTTTATCTCCTGTTTTAATAATACTATCTAAGTCTTTAAATATACTAAAAGACTTTTTTTCTAATTTATACATTTCTTATACCTCAGTTTCTAAATTTATATTTAAAGTTTGAGCAATATCCCTAGCAATATTGTAGGCCACATCAACTGTTACAGCATTACCAAATTGTCTATACGCTTGTGTATTGGATCCGACTTGAATCCAGTTGCTTGGAAACCCCTGCAAAATTCTACATTCATTAGGTGTAAGCATTCTAATATTTGATATAGGTCTTATTTCATCATCATCAAATCTTTCACGATTTATAGTATCAGTATAATAATTGTCTTGTGAAGCCCTATGCATTTTATGCATAGTTGCACATAAAGGTCTTGCTACTGTCAAATTAATTTTTGGTT
Source organism: Clostridium sp. (assembly GCA_047624165.1). Classification (GTDB taxonomy): domain Bacteria; phylum Bacillota; class Clostridia; order Clostridiales; family Clostridiaceae; genus Clostridium_AD. The sequence goes on from JBLHPD010000165.1 coordinate 6,411, forward strand.
TAGCTACATAATTCTTGGTCCCCGTAGCTAATATAGTTTTGAGTATTCTTTCTGACAAAAAAAATTTTCTATCAACTTCCTCATCCAATATATTTTGAACTGTGGTCTGTAACTCTATAGTTTGTGGTGGAAATTTAAATTTAAAATTATTTTTTTTATAATATTCTTTTTTATATCCAACTATAAATACTCTCCTTCTAGTGTGTGGTATTCCATAGTCTGATGAATTCAATACCTTATGAAATATAATATATCCTAGGTCCTCTTCTAATATTTTTTTCATTTTTATAAATGTGTTGCCATTATCATGGCTCTCTAAATTTTTTACATTTTCTAATACTATTACCTTAGGTTGATGTTTTCTCAATATTGTTTCAATAGTAAAGAATAATGTTCCTCTTTTGTCATTAAACCCCTTTTGTTTACCCATCATGCTAAATGGCTGACACGGAAAACCCGCTAAAAGTACATCATGACTTGGTATTTCATCCAACACATCATTTATATCCCCTAATCGAATATGTTCACCAATATTCGCTCTATAACTTTCAACTGCATACTTGTCAACGTCATTAGCAAATATTATATTAAATCCTGCATTTAAAAATCCCAAATCCAATCCCCCACATCCTGAAAACAAACTTACAGTCCTTAGATGTCTATGTCGATAATTTATTATTTCCATATGTAGCTTTCAATCCCTTCTTTAAACAGTTTATAATTCTCTCTTCTCTAATACTACCCTCTATTTTATCTTTAGTTTCTTACAATACAACAAGCTTAATTATAGTATTTAGTACAAGTTCTAGCTTTCCACGATGTGAATTTTGTTTTCTTTCGCTCTCATCATAATATTATACATTTCAACTTTACCATAGGTAAATTTGAATAACAATGTCGTTTTAAAATTTATAATAACCTTTTTCCACTTAATAATAATAATAATAATAATAATTTCTAATTCATATGATTTTTACATTAAATTTAAAATCTATTTTTTTTCATCTACATACTTATATTTTAGACATTTAATTTTATCACACATTTTAACTTGCGTTTGAACTTATATACTGTTATTGTATAGAACATTAGTTCTTTTGTAAATAGCCTTCTTGCCTATGTTTAATATTACCTACTAAATAAATTTTAAGCCATACCATTTTAACACAATACGATGATATATTTAACCGTAAATAGATAAATAACCTCGAACTAAAAACCAGGAATTCAATTAATATGTAGTAAAATCACTCCTAAACAATTTATTAATTATCATATTTCTATATCCTCTGACACCTTAGTGATTTATGTAAACTTTAACTTTTACTTATCGAAATACCTTTATTATGTTCTATTACTCACAATATCAACTATTTATAGAATACAACTATAATAGTATTTTATAAATATAATTAACGAATTCTATTCAAACGACAAAAGACTACAGAAATATCCTTTCTGCAGTTTCCTAAAATGTCTTTATGCAAACTTTTTCTCCATTTTCTTTTAACATATAAATTTAAATATCTCATATTTACATTTATATGTTTAATTACATTATCATTTTATTTAATAGTGGAGCCTTAACTAAAATTTAACTACTACTTATACAACCTACAATATTATCGTTCCATATGCCCCCAAATTATATCTACTAGGTATTACTAAACATACAAACTCATACGTATTTCTCTTTCTTAGGAAAACTAAATAATCACCACTATTCATCATTTCCCTTAACCTCTTAAAATATGTCTCATCCAATGTCAAAAATGATATCTCAACCTGAATATCTCCATTTGATCTAACTGTTTTCGCTGCATGTGTATAACTATCTATTATATTTGATCGTTCTTGATTAGAACTTATTCCTTTTAAAAGCTTAAAATTATTTTCTAAAAGAGTAAGATGATTTTTCACTACCAACTACTTAGAAAATCTATTATTTTGTCTCAAATCCACAATATTTATTTATCCTCTATTTGTGTCAAAAATATTCATATCCTCTCCAGTTATCGCTAAATGCGTCTGATGAGAATCTCTTCCAAAAATAAGAGTATTAGTTTGTGATAATCTCTTAACTACAATTGCATCTATACTCTGTGATAAATTATTATGATCAACCATTAACCCCATCCATTTTTGTTTATTACCAATTTTTTTTACTATAAACCTATAAATTTATTTTTATTTTTATTTTTATTTTTATTTTTATTTTTAAAAATAGATTTTATAAATAGCTTAATTTAAATAACCACTGCCCACTTTTCATATAATGGAATTTTATAGGAAAACTTTGCAGTGCTCATTTTTATCAAAAAACACTGACCATTACTCAACTATCACAAATTCTTATCACTATGTAAAAATCAATATATTTTACCATACTGTATAATTAATACCGTCTAAATCCAAACTATAAGTAATTCGAACTACCGACTTTGGGAATATTCCTTCTTTAAAAGAATCCTTTGTAATTTTAGGGAAATTATGATCTACTAAATATTTTCTTTTTTCAAGTACTTTATATTTACTTTCTCTTATACTTGAACCCAATTCATATCCTTGCTTTAATAATTGCATCTCTAATTTAGCTTCATCATATCCTAAATTTATTAATTTAATTTTCATATCATTAACTGATAATCCAGTATTTGATTCCTCAAGTCTGCAAAAATAGAGATATAATTTCTTTTTACTAAATAGCTGATGCTGTCCTGTAATTGTAATAATACTTCCATATCTTTTTATTGTTGATTTTACTTCAAAACTTTCATTATCACTTTCTATATCATGACTTCCACTATTTGCTGCTGACCATTCTACATTTTTGTTCATCTTATATAAATGGTCCAATACAAGCATCTCTGCAATAATACTATATGCTTTTTTATCATATATTGAATTTCCTAAAAGTTCTTTCCAATGCTTCCACCATTCAATGGGATTGTTCAATAGCCTGCTTCTATCCTCGCCATTTTCTCCAGGTCCAATAAACTGTACACAAAGTGTTGCAAATTCATTCCTTACATTTTCTATAAAACAGCTTAATATAAGATACTTTCTCCTAATACCGTCAATATATATTTCTTTAGAATAAAGCGTGGCATTTGCGAATTTTTCATATATATCTTCTTCTTTATCAAATGGTATAGCGATACCATACTCTCCATTCATCCGTATTACAATTGCTGGAAATTGCTTTGGTATATTTATAATTTCTCTCACACCTCTTTTAGTAGATGCAAAATATTCTCGTATTTCATCCAATAAGTTCATTCTTTTATGTCCCTTCTGAATAGATTATTTTCTTCTTCCGGCTTAAACATTTATTTCTAAATCATTAAACAATGAACGTACATATTCACCCTCACCGCCTATGTATAGAGCCGGCTGTATAACTTTTGTTCTTGCAGTATTCAGTTTCATTATAACTCTGAACAATGAATCTGCTTTAGTCGCAGTATTTCTATTAAACTCTGCTAGTTCCCCTTTTGATACCCTACTATGAAAATACATAATGTTTCTATAAACACCAATGTAATATCCCTTCCCTGAGCGATCAATCAGATTAAGAATTGTATCTGTAGTAAATCCAGGTGACTCAATTACATCAAGTGTTTTTTGCACATTTCCCTGCCATGATAAATATATGTACCACCATAATGTTCGCAGCCATATTTTGCTTCCTCGTTTCCAAAAGTGTGCTTCATTATCTTTTCCCCATCTGTCTGTAACTAAATCAGGTACTACTTTTAACGATAAATATCTCCAAAATCCATCATCTGAAGCAGTTCTCATATTAAATAAAGATATTTTTTCAAAATAGTTGTAAAGCTGTATTCCAAAATGAATATCTGTCTCATAATCCCTTGAGTATTTTTCTTTTACTTCTTTATAAACGTTCTGCAATTCATTCCTCATTTTCAAATAAAAACTATCGACTTTAGGAAGACATGATGAATCCCTTATCCATCCATCCATTAGCGTCTGTGCTTCCTGCCTTTTTAATGTTTTCATACTCATTGATCTGTCTACATCCTTTCATCAAAAAATTTTCTTATCGAATAGGACAATAATTCAGGTTTAGTTACATTCCATCCTAAAGTTTTTATAAAATAACTTACAGCCTGTGCAATACTACCATCCTCAAACTCTGCTGTTCCACCTGCTATCGAATCCCAAAAAGTTTCACTTCTAAGTTTAGTTATAACTATTGTTAAAGCACTTGCCATAATTTCTTTTAACAACTGCTCATCATATGTTCTCCTTGTCTTGTCCAAATACTTATAATTTTTATGTCCACTGTTAATATATATTGACACACATTCTACAAAATCATCATATCTCGGATCTTCCCACTCACAGTTTAAATACCATAACGGTTTATATAAATCATTAATTTCATATATAGGAAATATTGATCCTGTACCATCAAGTCTTAAGTAGAACTTATCTATTTCTCCAACTATGCATCCACATGAGTTTGCGAGATGCTGTTCATTCCTTAATGGATTACCCGTATTTTTTATATATAGGATTGTAGTAAATTCAATATCTCCACGCAGCTGAGCTTTATCAAAAAAATATTCCATACTAAAATGCAATTCTTCATTTGTATTATTTATTTCACCAACTTCTATTATGCCACGCTGTTTTGAATCTGCAGAAGTCCATACAACAGCAATGCCTATCATTGAATCACTGCACGCAATACCCTTTTCTCCAAAGATGATATTATAATTATTAAATTTATATTGTCTATTTATAATTAAATTATATTCATCAGGATTCCATATTCCTATACTATCTTTAATCATATGTATTACTGAATCATCACTAATTTTCTCACAATCAAGAAAATTCTTTTTACTGTTTTCTATATAACAAAATGGTTACTACTCAGGCATTCCCAATAGGAAATGCCTGTGATAATATAAAGCG
>JBLHPD010000166.1:0-11339 GCA_047624165.1 Clostridium sp.
ATGAATAACATATAAAGATTATTATGTAAAGAAAAATAATGTATTTTCATTGATTGTAATTGATTAGCACCATATTTCTTTACATAACGGAAGTCTTAACGTAACCTTTTTTATGTTAATCTTTACATAAAAAAGGAAAGGTAGAAAGAAATTTTAGGACATTAAAAAGCAGATGGCTAAATGCTTTAGATATAGACTCCATTTCCTCCTTAGCGGAGCTAAATGATGAATTATTCACATATATTAATAAGCATAACATAACCATTCATTCTTCTACAAAGCAGCGTCCCATCGATAGATATAAGTGCGATCTAGCTCATGTAAAACTAGCATGTGACAGTGAATGGCTAGATAATTGTTTTATGAATCGCGTGAAACGTAGAGTGAATAATGATGCAACTATAAGCATTGATAAAACCTCTTATGATGTACCCATGCAATTTATAAGGCAGAGGGTCGAAGTACGATATCTACCTAATGACATGGACAGTGCTTATATTTTTTTTGAAAATATTAAGTATGGTATTAGAAAAACAAACAAGGTTGAGAATGGTAAAACTAAGCGTAAAAATCCACTTAATATAGACTATTCTAAGGATGGTGTTAAATATGTTTAAGCAGTTTTATGGTATGACCTTAAACCCTTTTGAAAAAGGCATTAAAGAAAAGGATGCATATATTTCAAGGGATTTAAAAGAAATGATATCAAGACTTGATTACCTTAATGAAACTAGGGGAATTGGATTATTTACGGCTTCACCTGGCACAGGAAAAACCTTTGCTCTAAGATGTTTCGCAAAGAAAGTTAATCCAAATTTAACAAAAGTTATTTATCTTTGCTTTACTACGGTAACTACTGCTGAGTTTTATCGTCAGTTTTGTATCTCCCTAGGACTCGAACCTTGCTCTCGCAAGTCAGACATGTTTAAAAATATAAAAGACTATATGGAAAACATGAGCAATGATAAAGGCGTCCATTACATACTTGTATGGGATGAAGCACAGTATTTAAGTAATGATATATTGAAGGATTTAAAACTACTCATGAATTTTTCTATGGACTCAAAGGACTGTTTTTCACTGGTTTTGCTAGGCCAACCTATACTTAATAACATCTTAGAAAAACAGATACATGAAGCATTAAAGCAAAGGATCATAATAAATTATGATTTTGAAGGGCTTTCAGAGACTGAGGCTATAGAATACATTCATTCTAGACTATCACTAGCAAGTGCTTCTTCTGAAATAATTGATGATAATGCCATTTTAGCTGCATACAGAAGTTGCACTGGCTCTATAAGACGTCTAAATATGATATTAACAAAGGCTTTAATAATAGGTGCACAGCATGAAAAAACAGTGATTGATACCGACACAATAATGGCTGCCGCCAATGAATTATCGCTTCGGTAACGTAGGTTATTTTTTACGAGGAGGATTGTCTATGCTAATTGATTTTGAATGTAAAATGAAAATGGGCAAAAAAATAGAAAACTGGTCTGGGATGATAACTAAATTAACTGAATTTGGAAGTCATTACGAGCTTAAAATTGAAAGTAGAAGTGCATTTATTGTAGTTATAGGGAAATCAAGTTATGGTAATTTTGCTTGTATTCCTGATTATGATGTAGGCTGTTATCTTTCTACCTTAAATGATTTGTATTGGAATTCTGAACGCTTACGTGCAATTATGAACAAAATAGATGCGATAACTGTGGCTCACGCATTACAAGCTATTGCTGGACATATTGATTTAAACTAATATACTTGGGTAGCTATTGTTGCTACTCCTTTTTTATATAAAAGTAACCTACCGGCAAAAAGAGATTATATTAATAAAATGATTTTTTATTATTGATAAAGTAAATTCATAGTGGTAATCTGACATAAATCAGCTACTAGTAATAGAAATAAAATGATGTTTCAATTAGTTATAATTTGACGTTTAACACTTCACACATTGCTCCTGTTTCCATACAAACTCCCACACTACTATTAAAAGATTCCAATGCCACACTTATTAAATATTTATCATCTTCAGTATGAATTACTGCCACCCCACCCCATCCTATTGGGAAACGATGCTCAACAAATTCAACAGCCTTTCTGTACATGTTTTGTTCTATATCCATAATTTCAACCCCCTATTATATAAATAATGCACCGATATATTTTACCAATGCAACTTATCTTTTATATTTGAATAGCTAAAAATACTAACTGCGTAAGAAAATTTCAGATAGACGTTAAATGTGAATTGGTGATGGGATAACGACTAACCTATATATAGATTATAAACCATAAATTTACACAATACTATATGAAAATAATCCACCAGCCAATGCGAACGGCAACATTTTGTTAGCTGAAGTCCATAGGCACTACACTCTAAATTTTCACTATCTTAAAACCCTTCTTAATTCCTAAAATATAAATTTTTAAAAGATCACAATAGGCTCCCTTAATTCCAATTTTAATATTTTCTTATATTCTTTTTTATATATTGGTAAATTTGTATAGTTTTTTATGACTTTATATTCAATTATTAATTCATTTTTTAAATCAATTTCTTCCTTTGTATCTCCACCTGTTATTCTCATATCTTCACCTGATTCATACATACACAAATACTCTTTAAAGTTTTCTCGAGCTTGTGTTAATGAATACTTTCCATTGAGACCACCTAAAACTTCATCAGCATTATAATCTCCTTGTCCATCATCTTCCCAATTACAAATAATACATATATCATATTCTCCTTCACTATCTAGCGTCGGATACCCACAACAAGTACACTTGTATCTTACATAATGATAATCAGTTTTATCATATAATTTTTCTATAATTTTTTTTAACATATCTCACTGGTTCTCCATTTATAATATTTTTTTATATAAAACAAACAAAAAAATCCTAATATTACTTTCTCTATTATTTGTTGTTTATTTAAGCACATCAATTACTTTCTCATACTTATATTTAAATAGTTCCTTACTTTTTTCACTCATTTTGTTCCAATCTCTATTTATCTTCCCTTTTATGTATTGAATACCTTCGTCTATTTCCATGTCCATTTCTTTGTAAACAAGATAAAACAGTGAACCGATTTCTTCTATATGTGCCATTGCATCAGCATCTGCTACACAAATTTCTTCAACACTATCTTTAATATTGTTAACACTGCCTCTGTGATTTAGAATACATTTTTTAACTTTTTCTATTCGGTCATCTGGATAGTTATACTTTCTGAGTATTTCTTCGGCTTCGATAGCGCCATATATATGATGCTCCGTTGTTTTGGAATCATCTTTTATTCCAGCAAGGTCATGTAGCAGTGTTGCAATAATAACTATCTCTTTTTCTGCATTATAAAATGAAGCTAATTTTGTCGAAATTGCAATCATAGGTTTTATGTGATGTGTTCAAATTCCATATCCATATTTATTCCTTTTTGATTTACACGCATTTTCTACAAGTTCTGTTAAATTTTCTATTAAAACAGAATCCATTCTTATGATTCTCCTTTATACTATATATTTTTGAAGTTTCGTATAACGTTTCGTGTTGCCGACGTTTCCAAGCCCTAGTGCGACCGTACTTGGCTGGAGAATGTGCTTTGGCGAGGGATTAATTGCCAGCCTATATATAGATTATAAGTCATAAATTTACACAATACTATATAAAATTATGGTGCAACTGAAATTGTAACTTCTACAAATCCCCTCTGTTTAATTTCTTTATTTTTAATACTACAATAAATCAATTTTTTAGTATATAATTAAAATAATATTTTGTTTTTAGGAGGAGATGATATTATGCCAACTATTTGTATGTTTAGAGGTATAAAAATTTATATAAACTATCAAGACCACGTTCATCACACTTTCATGCAGAATATGGTGAATATCAATGTTCAATAACAATTAAGGATATTGAGCTATTAATTGGCACTATGCCAATTAAACAATTAAAAATGATATATGGATGGGCTGCATTACATCAATAGAGAATTAGAAGAAGAATGATACCTTGCCAGATTGCAAAAAGAGCTCTTTACTATAGAACCATTAAAATAATATTGGTAGGTGTTAATTATGAATACTCAATTAATTTCTCAAGAATTAAAGGATTATTTGCAAAATCCAAAGAAAATTATAAATGTTGTTCCTAATAAGGATTTCACTTTAACAATAAAATTCGATTATGATGAAAATAGAATATATGATATGAATGATAAATTATTTGGGGTATTTGAAATTTTGAAAGATTTAAACAAATTCAATGAAGTATTTATTGATGAATCAGGAAACGTTTCTTGTTGCCGATGTTTGCTAGCCTTAGATAGCTCATATCTTAGGCTGGCGAATGTGCGTAGCGAACGGGAATGTTTTGTTAGGCGCCGTTGACTGTTTTTAATTTTTCTAAAACCTTATGCAATTTTTCCTCCAATTCAATATCCTCTTCTATACTTAAAAGATGGCACTTCAATTCGCTAAGCCAATTAATATGCAAAGCCCTGCTTCTCATATTAATATTACCTTTATCATACATTGAGGACCATTCAATAAATTCTAAATGAGATTCATGCATAGTTCCACCAATCTCAATTTCTTTTCCATACCTTCTTCTATCTCGTTCAATTAATCTAGTTAGCCTAATGTCTTGTGGTATCCATAGATAAACTACTAAATCAAAGTAGGGTATAAATTCATCTCCCCACCCACATAATGAACCAGATAGGATCCATTTGCTAGTACTATCAATCTTATGCTTTAATAATCTTTTTCTCTCTTGAATATCACGTTTTTTCTGAAATGCTGGGTTTGTTGATTCCCAAAAAAATTCATCAGTATCAAAACACTCGTATTTCAAGTGCTCACATAATACCTTCGCTAATGTTGTAGTACCAGAGCCTGATGCACCCAATATATGTATTCTATTAATCAATCACTATCACCTCTTATAATTGCGTCTTCTGTCAATTTTTAAATGGCTTACCGTTAATGATATCTACGATAAGCAATTTTTAATTCTAAATTCCGTATAACGCGTGTTAGACGAAGTTCGATAAATCTAGTGTTCATCACGTAAAAAGTCAATTGTTCTCCAAATTATTTTGTTTGTCTCTTCACCTTCATTAAAAGCATCAAATCCATGTTCTCCAAATGAATGAATAAGCTTTACAATATTCCACCCATGTGATAATCCTTCATCAATGAATTCATCATTACAACTCACATCAAAAACATCATCCTGCATCCCCATTGCAATTAATACTTTTGGGTGATTTTCTGCACATTTCATTTTTAGTATATTACTACTTATTTTTCCATAATATGCTACTATATCCGCAATAAAACCTGTATTCACTTTCATTGCTTGAGACATACCCTCTTCAACTCCCGCAGAAAATCCCAAAACAGCAATTTTATTTGCATTTATATCAAGATCTTTCTCATTATCTATAACATATTTAATCAAATCTGATACATCGCTTGACTCAATATTAGGTCTCCAATCAAAAACTATTGAAGTAAATCCTGAAGCTGCTAAAAGTCTTCCCCATGATTGAAATATCTCAATATTTTTGATATTTTCCATTGGCGCACTTCCATGAAGAAGTATTACTGTTTTTCTATTTTCAATTGAACTAAGATTTAACGGATAAAATATATCCATTTCTAATGGTTTTTTTCCATTATAACTGTATATTATGTTTTTCTTCACTGTAACAAATTCCATATCACACTTTTTATATACTAAATCAATCATATTTTATCCTTTATTTTTTCATTAACTAATGGTTGAATAGATTTTATAAAAATAGTTTTTTCATTTTCATTAGTTAAGTTAATCGAATGAAAAAACACTGATTTATCCAAGCAGCTTTCATTCATATTTCCTAACCCAGAACTCCAATTTTTAGTCCACCTTTAGATCGATCTTGAACATTTGTACTACTACGTCCTATAAAGAATACAAAAACAAATAAAAATGTAATAATTATTTTTATAACTGATTTTTTTAACATCAACTTTCGCCCCCTAAAAAATCAAATAAATTAAGACACCTAAATTGCTAGGATGTAACATCGAAAACAAAACAGTGTTTAAAACTTTTAATCCAGCACACTTTTACTTCTAAATTCCGTATAACGTTTCTTGTTGCCAACGTTCCCGAACCTTAGCCCGATGGGCTTGGTGAAGGAATGTGTTTGAGTAGTCTTCTCATGCCAAAACGAACGGGAGTTTTTTGTTATAGGAAGTGGCAACTCTCTTTAACTTCTGATATTAAACCTATTTTGTCAATTATAGAATTAATATCACTACGTACAACGCAAAATAGGAATAATGTACATTAGTTTTTCTATTTATGTCTTTTTCCAATAAAGTAATACCCATTTGATTTATTTCCATTCATAGTTGTATACACTACCTGGTTTAAAATCAATTTTTCAAATGGCGCTACACATTGCTCAACCCATTTTATATCATGATGTCTTACTACTGCGCCTTCTGAAAGTTCAAAACTACCATACTTGTACTTGTCTTTAAATAACTGATAACGATTTAAGTTTCGCTCATCTGTATTTAATAAAAAGTCGTTAATGTAAATAATTCCATTTGGTTTTAAAACTCGTTCTATCTCTTTCAGTAATGCTATCTGTTCTGCATCATCGATAATACATGTTAGTACGGCAAATAATATTACTGCATCACAGCAACTATCTTCCAAATCTATACTTTTCCCTTGTTTCACCCTTAAATCAAGATATGAATATTGGTTCTTCCCACGTTCTATCATATCTTCAGAAAAATCAATACCAATTAATTTATAATAACCTTCCTCATATAATTTATTCAAAGTCCTCCCATACCCACATCCCACGTCTAAAATTATATCTTCTTTACCGACATATTCAGCAAATTTTTCAAAATGAAATGGCGTTGTAAATTCTTTCTTTTCAGCAACTGAATTCCAATATTTCTTCTGTTCCATAGCCAACCTTCCTCTCTATATTATAAATTACTTTATTGCATTATAATCCATCTAAGAATATAATAGTATGAGAAATCTCACACTATTTATAATTTAGGAGCAAACTAAATGCAAAGAATACAAGATTCCACTGTAGTTTCAACTTATATTAAAAAATTTCCTATCAATGATATTTTTTCTTTTGATATGTTACCCTATTTACATTTGGTTCAGTTTAACATTGGAGAATTTATTCTAAATGAAGGAAGTACATCTGAATATCTGTATTATCTAATTGATGGGAAAGCAAAATTATACCTAACACATAAAAATGGGAAAGTATCAATAATTAATTTTATTGAATCTCCCTGCTTCATCGGAGAAATGGAGCTTATTGGAACTCAAGCTGAATCCAATGGTGTTCAAGCATTGACTATTTGTCATTGTTTTGCAATTTCCGTAATCGACTGCAAGGATAAACTACTAAACGATATTAAATTTTTAAAATATCTATGTATATTTCTAAGTAACAAAGCCATCAATAATACAAGCAACTACACCAAAAACCAATCCTATCCATTAGAAAATCGCTTAGCAGCCTTTATCCTTTTAACCTCTAATAATTTGCTATATACAGAAAAGCATACCGAGACATCAGAATTTTTAGGTGTTAGTTACCGCCATCTTTTATATGTATTGGCTGATTTCTGCAAAACAGGCATATTACATAAGGAAGATTGTGGCTATAAAATTATAAATTTGAGCAGTCTAAATAAGCTTGTGAAAGAAATGGGCATGTAGTTGAATTACTTATAAATAATCCTTTATTCGTCTTATCTTATCATGATGTCATAATCACTAAGTTTGGATATTACTAAAATTCCAATGCTGAGGCTCCAAAGAACAGCCCCGGCATTGGAATTTTTGAATTTCTCATTATACTCATATCAATCAATCAATCAATTACTTCACTCACTATATTCCTTGACTAATGAATATATTTTCATATCAAGAACAACTCCATTTTTCACTGCATTTTTCCTCAAAGTACCTTCATACAAAAATCCCGATTTTTCAAGTATACGACATGACCCCAAATTATAATCGAAAGACTCCGCAAAAATTCTGATAATATCTGTATTTTCAAAAATATGCTTACATATTTGTTTAACGGCACTTGTCCCGATGCCTTGTCCCCAATATGACTCTTCAATATAGTAACCCATTTCAGCTGTTTTGGAATGAATATTATCTTTGCGAAACACACCTATACTTCCTATTACCTTATCATCAATTGTGATTGCAAAGGCATATGTTTTGTCCTTATCATCATCAATCGTTGCCAAAATAAAATTTTGGGCATCCTTTTCTGTGTATGGATACGGCAACCCATCTCTTAGGTTATCAAGAATTTTTTTATTATTCAAAACTTCTGCAAGATTGCTTGTATCTTCTATTTTCCAAGAACGTATTATACATTCCATTTTAAAAACTCCCCTTCAAATTGCTATTTATTTACATATGTATAAATTACCCTTACTGATTGCTTTTTCACAAGCTAGTATTGATACATAAATTAGTGCGAACCCAAAACTTTATTTAATATGCCATTTCCACTAACGTTTCGTGTTGCCGACGTTCCTGAACCCTAGCGCGATGCGCTTGATGAAGGAATGTGCCTTGGCGGTAGTTTATGATTTTCTTAGGTTTAAAAATATACATGAGTCTATAACTTGTCCAGCTTAAAATCACTCTTCAGCCAAGGCGAACGGCAACATTTTGTTAGATGACGTAGGCTATCCATTAATCAGAGTTCACTAGGACGGCGAACCAAGGGAGCCTTCAGAGCCATTCTTATCAAGTACACTTTATATATGAAAACGATACGACGTAAATTACACATTATGTGTATTTTGTTTTTTAAAACCCATTGTTTTTTAAATCCTCGACTATACCTATATAAATACCTCTTATATCAATTTTAGAATAACCCATCCTTCTAAAATCAACAATATCTGCATGAGATATTCCTCTTGCTGTTTCTCCACTAATTAACCCTTTGAATTCTCCCCATTTAGCTGAGTTTGGTGTAACTAAACCATCGTTATCTCCTTCGCCTAGTTTTACAACAAAATGAGGAATAGCCATAAAAATATCACTAAAAGAATTTTTCATTATTGAAGCATAGCTTTGATAATAAATGTATTCAGAATTGGTAATTTTGGTATTAAACTTTTCGCAAAAATATGTTGAGAATTGTCTACTTGCTGTATAAAAATCTGGACTTTTATCTCCTAATATTTTAAAATATAGATTAACGAAAAAAGCAATTAATTTATATAAAAAAGTTGGATAGTTATAGAATTTATCAATTGTTTTGGAACTATGATGTGGAGTTGATATAGTAGTTAAAGAAGCTATATATTGCTCCATTCCAAGCTCACATATCATAAAACGAGCCTCTAAACCACCTTTTGAATGAGCAATCAAATTTACCTTTTCAGACCCAGTCTTTAATATTACATCTAAAATATTGTTTTTAATAATGCTAGCATTATACTCAATCGTTCCCCAACAATCTTGGTACCCATAATAAATATCAGCACCTTCGGTCGTGAGTGCTTTAGGGATTCTACCCCAATAGTTTAAAATCTTGTTATCTCTAAACCCCGTTCCATGTATTAATACAATTGGATACTTTGTTTTACATCTATCAAACATCAAATTCACCTCATCTTGTTATTAACACTCGCTTTCTTATATACATCTCTTGTAAACAACATTCACCTACATGCATATCTGATGATTCCCTACATCTAGCAATGAAGTATTTTATTCTCTTATAGCGTGCAATTTCCACTAACCCATGCATAAATCCAAATTCATCCAAAATAAAAACCCTTGTCTCAATATATCAAAGTTTATTCTTCATAATTCACTTCCAATAAACATCAAGACTAATTCGTAAAAAAAAATACTAATACAACAATAAATGAACATTACGAAGTAATCTTTGATTTTATTTTTTTATACACAATTCCTAATAAAAATCCAATTAAAGTTACAACAGTTACTCTTGTAATAAACGAAGAAATTTGACCAAATCTTAAATCAACCCATATCCCCCAAATAACCGGAGCTATAGATATTTCTATTAAATTTTTTCGCCATGTTTTCATACCATTTCCCTCTATAAATTTAAAAATAATCTCCATAAATTTCTATAAATAGTACCGAAATTAAACTCTCACGAACATATACTTTCGGAAACTGTTATCTATTCATTTCAATTCCAAAAAAATTGTTACTTTCTAAGCTTATAGCATTCCCTTGCGCATTTGTTAAGAATATTTCTTCAATAATACCATTACTACCACCATTTATTGAAAGCCTTCCGCCCTTTATCTTATATTCATCTAAGTTAATTTCGAAAGTTCTAGTTTCATTACCATTCAATCTAAATGTAGCTTTGCTCCCCTCCTTAGTAAAAATATCAATGTGCTCAGTGCTTTCTTCTCTATAAAATGGATTGTCGATTGCTAGATAGAATTCTTTACTCTCATTTCCATAGTTTTTCATCTCGATTTGGGCATTAAATTCTGTGTATTCCATTGATTCTGATTTGTATTCCATTTTACTATTATTAGAATTGAAGCCTATTGACAACAAGCCATCTGAGTATTTCTTTACATTTATGGCTGTAATATTCGTTAATAAAGAAAATATAGTTATAAATGCTATGAATGAAAATAGTAAATTTCTTGTTCTTATACCCAATCCATCCATAGCATATTTTCTAACTAGAAATAATCCTATAATTGCTAATGCGCTAAAATAGAAAACAGTTAAATGTGCGCCACTATAATCCCCAGTCCATGGCTTCAAACCAATAAATTCAAGAACGTAATCTCCTAATGCATGTGTGTATCTCATTGTTACCATCATATAAAATGAAATTGATAAAAAAAAGATTGACATAATTCCTTTAACTTTCTTACCGATATTAACTCCTCCTTTTATACACTAGTAAGTTCTGTCATTAACGTTTCTTACTCCCGACATTAGCGAACGGGGAGTATTTTGTTAGCTAGAGTCCTTAATCACTACCCAAAAATTTCTACTAGCTTACAACCTTATTAGCGCATTCGATACAAATTGAATAGGATTTCCTAAATTCACTATCTTTTATCTGCCTGGTTATTAACTTTAAACTCTTTTTCAACAGTTAATAATTCGTTACTACTCAGCCATTGCAAATTAATAATTTCCTTATATTGGCAAAAAGGGTTTTGGTTATACAACGTCGAATATAAACATCAGATAGATTAAAAATATGATTTGACTGGTGGTGAATATTTTGG
>JBLHPD010000167.1:0-11318 GCA_047624165.1 Clostridium sp.
AAAAAAACAAACAATCACTATCCTAATGGAATTAAAAACTATCAAATAAAATTTATGCAAACAAATTACTTAGATATCAGTCAATGTCAAAATACTGATGTTTCATTTTTATTAAATTCAAATGAAAAAAATATCGAACAAGCTTTAGAGTTTTCTCGTGTACATAAAATATTAACTATTTCATATGATTCAAAACTTTTAAAATATGGTGCGGATATATCTATGTTCCTAGGAAGAAAAGTAACCCCATATATTAATGTAAATAGTATACGAAAAAAAGATATTAAACTTAATAATACCTTATTGAGAATCTCAAAAATATACAATAGTGAGGCTAAGTAATGTTCAAAATAGAAATGAAAATTATTCTTAGTATTGTATTTTTTACCATTTTTATCGTTGGATTAGAACGATACCAGTTATCAGAAAATATTTTAGAACAATTTGTAGAATCAAAAAAATCAAAAAATGAATTACTTATAAATACGATTGCTCCAATTGTTAGTTTGAATTTGTCTTTAGGTTTGGACAATGCGTATAAAGACTATTTAGAAACAATAGCACAACAAAACAATGACTTAGAATATATTAAACTTACTGACATAAAAAACAATGATATTTATGTATATACAAAAGGTGCTGATTTCAAAATTAGCAATGAAAATAATAATTTTCACTATTCACAAAAAGATATTATAGATTCATTAACAGAAGATAAGTTAGCTACTATTATCTTGAAATTTTCTAATAAAGAATATGAAGATATGATAAAGAAAAATCGAAATATCACTATCAATATTTCGATTGTAACTCTTATATTATTAGCTGTCTTTGTCTTATTAATTAAAAGAGTATTTAAACATTTGGAAAAATTGACTAATGATATTTTATTATATGATCCAAAGAAAAACAATTTCACTATGTCTAAATCAACTTCTAATGATGAAATTGGTCTGATTCATAATGCGATTATATCAATGGTAAAGAAAATACATTTACATACAAGTATATTAGATGAATTAAATGCTTCGCTAGAAGATAAAGTAAGAAAGAGAACAGAGGAACTTGAGCAAAGTAACAAAGAGTTAGAACTACAAGCATCAATAGATCCATTGACACAGTTATATAATAGAAGGTACTTTAGTAAAACATCTGAACATATTATAGATATAGCAAAAAGAAATAAAACAGATATATCGGTAATAATGCTAGATATTGATAAGTTTAAACGCGTTAATGATACATATGGTCATAAAGTTGGGGATGATGTATTAATAAGTATCGCAACAACTTTACAGCATTTAATAAGGAAAAGTGATATTTTATGTAGATTTGGTGGTGAAGAATTTCTTATTCTTTTACCTGAAACAAACTTGGATGGTGCTGCTATAATAGCAGAAAAAATGAGATTAGGGATAGAAAGTAATGTTATTCAAATTAACAATGTAATAGAGCAAAAATGTACGGTTAGTATTGGTGTGGCTCAGGTTAACAGTAGATTAGAGACACAAGTAGAAACTTCAATACATAGAGCAGATCAAGCACTGTATGAAGCTAAAGAACATGGTAGAAATAGAGTATATTTAAATAATAATGGATTAATTGAAATATTTACTTCTTAATGTCATAAGCGATGCTATAATAGGCAGTTGTAAGCTGCTTAAAGAAAGATCTTAAACTTAACAATAGAGAGGCTAAACAGTGTTTAAAATCCAAACGAAAATTATTCTTAGTATTGTACTCTTCACCATCTTTATTGTTGGGCTAGAACGATACCAATTATCTGAAAATATAATAGAACAATTTATAGAATCTAAAGAATCAAAAAATAATTTACTTATAGATACAATTGCTCCAATTGTTAGTTTAAATTTATCTTTAGGCTTGGATGATGCGTATAAAGAATACCTAAATACAATAGCACAACAAAACAATGATTTAGTGTATGTTCAACTTGTTGATCTAAGTGGGAATGAAATATACAAATATAAAAAAGATTCTAGTATCGAAATAGAAAATCAAGAAAACCATTTTCATTATTATAGAAAAGATATTATAGATTCTATTACAGAAAAAAAACTAGCTAGCATTGCTTTAAAGTTTTCTCATAAAGACTATGACAATATGATAAAGAAAAATAGAGATATTACTGTCAATATTTCTTTTGTAACTTTTCTATTATTAATGATTTTTGTACTATTTCTTAAAAGAGTATTCAAGAATCTAGAAAAATTGACTAATGATGTTTTATTGTATGATCCAAAGAAAAACAATTTTGATATGGTTAAATCAACTTGCAATGATGAAATTGGTTTGATACATAATGCAATTATCTCAATGGTTACAAAAATACATTTACATACAAATATATTAGATAAACTTAATACTTCTCTAGAAGATAAAGTAAAAATAGAGGTAGAAAAAAACAGACTTCAAGATCAACAATTAATTCAACAATCAAAAATGGCACAGATGGGCGAGATGATAAGTATGATAGCACATCAGTGGAGACAACCTTTAAATATCATAAGCCTAAATACAACTAAATTAGAAACTCGTATTCTATTAAACCATGAGGTGTCAAACGAAGAAATTTATAATACTACTTCAGAAATAAATAAACAGTCCCAGTACTTATCTAATACAATAGATGACTTTAGGTACTTCTATAAACCAAATAAAGAGTCAATGGTAGTTACACTCGAGAATGTTATTTCAAAATCATTAAGTATTATTAAATCATCACTTATAAGTCTTCATATAGAGATAATAGAAGAGTATAACTCAAAAGAAAAGATAGAACTTTATGATAATGAAATGGTACAGGTAATTTTAAATATTTTAAAAAATGCTCAGGACAACTTTGAGGAAAAAGGTATCAAAAATCCATATATTAAAATTAGCACTGAAAAGAGAAGAATTTCAATTTGTGATAATGGTGGTGGAATACCAGAAGATATAATTGAAAAAATATTTGACCCTTACTTTTCAACCAAAGATGAAAAAAGTGTAACAGGTCTAGGACTCTACATGTCCAAGACAATTGTAGAAAAGCATCATGCCGGAAGATTACATGCAGAAAATAAAGATAATGGTGTTTGTTTTTTTATAGATATTTAACAGCCTATTAAAACAATGTATTAATTGAGCTTAATTAATATAAGAAGATTATAAAGTAATCAAATGCTTTTGCGTCGAATGCTGCAAGAGACATAATAAAAATATTTGGTAATATTCTTTTAAGAAGCTTTGCATATAATTCTATAATAAAACGTAAAGTATAGCTTTACACTTTCTAAAAGGAGAATAAATGGCAAGTGAAATAGATCTTTGGGTTGTTATACCACTTTGTATTTTAGGGTTTGCACTATGGGTTGGTTTTTATATTTATATAACACTTACAGTTATAAGACATGATCCAAGAGAGATTAAATATAGAAAAGATACAGGTAAAAACCTTGGAATCTTACCTGATAAATTATTCAAAGATAAAAAAAGTTAACTAAATTAAGGAAAAAAAATAATGAAAAAAATAGTTATAAGTTTACTAATATTATTAAATATGCTTCACGCAAACCAAAAAGCAGTTTTTGATTGTGCAGCAGAAGATATGAGATTTGTTCACTCTCGAATGTCTTTAATCGAATTAACGGTTAAAGAACTACAAGAAAAGAAGATACCGTATGACTTTGTATTAACAATTCATTCCAAGTGTACACAAATAGTGGATAAAACAAATGAGGATAAGCTGACAAAAGCAATCCATAAAAAACTTGAAGCACTGAAGAAAAAACACAATGTTAAGATTGAAGTATGCGGGATAGCTGTTGATAGGCTTGGCTATGAGAAAAGTGAATTATTACCTTTTGTGGATGTTGTAACTAACTCAATTACGAGAGTTATTGCATTACAAAATGATGGGTATGCATTTATACCATATCACTAAATAGTTGCTTAAGAGAGTTTAGTGAAGGTAAAGTTAAACTTATATTAAAATCTCACTGCCTTATTCCTACCGCTTTCTTTTGCATGGTATAAGGCAGTGTCAGCATCTTTGTAGACCATGCCAAAATCATCATTTTCAAAATCATCTAAAATTTTCATTCCTATTGAAACAGTTAATATTGGTTGATTTTTATTTCCACTATGTTCTATTTTCATATTTGATATTTCTACACAAAGCTGAGCAATAAAAGTTTCAATTTCACTTGCTTTTGTTCCTATAATTAAACCACCAAACTCTTCTCCACCCAAACGAAATATAAAATCTTCATGCCTTTTAAAGTATGTTTTCATAGTACGTGAAACTTTTATGAGGGCATCATCTCCTGCACTATGCCCATATGTATCATTGTACTGCTTGAAAAAATCAATATCAAGAATATAAAATGCCATCATATGATCATGTCTTTTTGCGTGGTAGAACTCACGCTTATATACTTTATCAAGGTGCCGTCTGTTATAAAGGGATGTAAGTGGGTCTGTAATGGTTAGTCTCTCCAATTCATTCATATAATCCTGCTCACGTTCATGTACTTTTTTGAGTTCTTTATGTACTTCCTCTTGAGCGATTTCAATAGAAAATATAGTATAAACAAAAATAGTAGAAGCTACAGAAAAATGAAAAAATGAGTTCATATTCCATTTTCCACTTTCCCAAACTCCAACCCCTGAGTAAGAGAGATAAAATATTATAAGATAATAACTCAATACAAAGTAGATTCCTTTTTTATGACCTATCGTTAAAATAGTAAAAAGAGGAAAAAATATTGTCCAAATTAAACCGTAGTTACTATTTTTATCTATTATCGTAAACATAACTATAAAAATAAAAAGGGTAAGTGTACTTATGGTTACTGCGCTATTAAAGTTATTATATTTGTGTAGAGAAACTGATGCAAGCATAAATGCACTTAGTGCTATAAGGTCAATCACGACAATAGAATGTTCTTGACTTAGAAAGAAGTGATAAAAGGCAAGTAAAGTGAATACAACCAATATCATAAGAAGAAGCTTACTTAGCAAGAGTTGTTTTCTAATGAGAGGAATATCAGTTTCGTAACTGATTTCTTGTGTAAAGAGCGACTTTAGATAAGTGCTTTTCATAATTAAATTCCTGTATTAATGTTGTCTAGGTAGTAATTAAAAATACCTACAATATAAGTATAAGAAACAAAAATATAATACATTGCATTAATTAGTACGCTTGACCTATGGTTCATATATTTTATCATAATTGTTACTTATATACACACAGTTGAATTTTTCTCCTTAAAACAATAGGGAATCTTCTAATGCTATGCTCATGCTATGTTCATTATTTATTATGAATTGTTAAATTTACATATAAGGTAAGATATATGAAGAATCGTATAATACTCAGTGTTATAACAGTGGGACTTTTAAGTTCAGTAAGTGTTCAAGCTGCTGATGATATCAGTTCAATGTTTAGTGAAGGAAAGACAAGTGGAGAAATCCGTGCGTTTTATATCAATAGAGATGATACTACAAAACCTGACAATCAAATTGCAACAGCAATTGGTGGTCATTTAAAGTATGAAACTGCAGCTCTTAATGGTCTTAGTTTAGGTACAGCATTTTATACTACAAACCGTATATTAAAAAGTTTAGAATCTGATACTGCATCTATGTTAAATACTACATTATTTAAGAATGATGGTTCATCTTATTCTCTACTAGGTGAAGCATATGTTCAATACAATGCTAAAGCTTTAGGTTCAAAGACTGTATTTAAAGTTGGTCGTCAAAAGCTAAACACACCTTTAGCAGGTGCTGATGATGCAAGAATGGTACCAAATCTTTTTGAAGCATATGTTATGCAAAATCAAGATATTGCTAACACAACTATAGTTTTAGCACATGTGACTAAAATGGCAGCTGGTTCATTTTCTAATGCTTACAATGGTGGTATCGTTGGTGCAACAGGTGGTTATACAGCAGTTGCTGGAAATACTGCAAAATACCAAGGCGAATTTACTAATATGGGTGAATGGGCTGTAGGAGAAAGTACAAGTGGAGTATCAACTCTAGGTGTTACTTACAAAAATAATAATTTAAAATTACAAGCATGGGATTATTATGCACACGATATTCTTAATGCAGTATATTTACAAGCTGATGTAAAATGGAAATGTGTTCTTAGTGATGCAGTTAAACCATTTGCAGCAGCTCAATATATCAATGAATCTGATATTGGTAATTCTTATGCTGGTAAAGTTGATAGTGATTTTATAGGTGCTAAGTTTGGTGCTTCAATCGGTGGATTAAAAGCATATATTGCATATTCAGAGCAAAGTAAGGCTTCAAGTGCGGCAACTGCTTTAGAAAGTGCAACTATTACACCTTGGGGTGGAATGCCAGCATTTACTCAAGGAATGGTTACTCGTCATATGTTTTTACCAGGTACTAAAGCTACAAAAGTTGCTGCAACATATAAGTTTGATGGTGTAAACTTATCTGCTACAGGTTACTATGCTTCTTTTGATATGGATGCTAATAGTGGTTACGGAACTGCAAGAACAGCAAAAGAGCCTGGTTTTGATATCAAATATAAGCCAGCAAGTGTAAAAAATCTTCAACTACGTCTTCGTGGAAATTTTCCAACTGAATTTGGAAATGGAAGAGATTGGAACGAGTATAGATTTATAGCTACTTATAAATTTTAATATAAAATAAGGAAAATTCAATGATGAATAAAGAAACAGTCGATCGCATTCAAAACGATCCTGACTATATAGAACTTCTTTCAAAGCGTACAGGCTTTGCTTGGACACTTTCGATTATTATGCTAGTAGTTTACTACTCGTATATTTTAGTAATTGCTTTTAATAAGGAATTATTACACACTCCAGTGAGCGAAGGTTCACTAATGACATTGGGTATGCCAGTAGGTGTTGCAATTATTATCTTTTCATTTGCAATGACAGGTATATATGTTAGACGTGCTAACAGTGAATTTGATGAATTAACACAACGTGTTAAAGATAAAGTAAAGGAAGCATAGGATGAGTCGTATTTTTATAATTTTAGCACTATCATTCATTTCTTTAATGGCATCTGGTGCTATAGAAGGTGAAGTAGTTAAAAGAGAAGAGATGAACATTCCTGCTATTGCAATGTTCGTTATCTTTGTTGGTGCAACACTATTTATTACATACTGGGCTGCTAAACGTACAAAATCTGCAAAAGATTTCTACACTGCTGGTGGTGGTATCACTGGTTTTCAAAATGGTATGGCAATTGCGGGTGACTATATGTCAGCGGCATCTTTTCTTGGTATTACCGGTATGGTTTACCTTAAAGGTTATGATGGTCTGATTTTTGCAATTGGTTTTCTTGTTGGTTGGCCAGTTATTCTTTTCTTAATGTCTGAGCGTCTTCGTAATCTAGGTAAATTTACTTTTGCTGATGTTGCGGCATATCGTTTTAAACAAACACCTATTCGTGTTCTTTCAGCGTTTGGTGGTATAGCAGTTGTTATTCTTTATCTTATCGCTCAAATGGTTGGTGCTGGTAAACTTATCGAACTATTATTTGGTGTAGACTTTGAGTATGCAGTTGTTTTAGTTGGTATGCTGATTATTGCTTATGTATCATTTGGTGGTATGCTTGCAACTACTTGGGTACAAATTATTAAAGCGATACTTCTTCTTGGTGGTTCTACATTTATTGCCGTTGGTGTTATGTATTACTCAGACTTTAGTTTTCAAACGTTGTTCCAAACTGCAGTTGATAACCGTAATGGTGCTATTGATATTCTTGGGCCCGGTGGTTTTGTTTCTGATCCAATTAATGCAATTTCTCTAGGTTTGGCTCTTATGTTTGGTACAGCTGGTTTACCACATATATTAATGAGATTTTTTACTGTTCCTGATGCAAAAGAAGCACGTAAGTCAGTATTTTATGCTACTGGTTTTATTGGATACTTCTATATCTTAGCATTTATTATTGGTTTTGGTGCAGTTGCACTTGTAACAGCAGATATGTATATGGAAGGTGGCGTTTTAATTGGTGGTAACAACATGGCAGCAATTCACCTTTCACATGTTATTGGTGGAGATTTCTTCCTTGGATTTATTTCAGCAGTTGCATTTGCTACTATTTTAGCAGTTGTTTCTGGTCTTACACTTGCGGGTGCTGCAGCAATATCTCATGATATTTATGCAAATGTTATTAACCCTAAGGCTACAGGCGATGATGAAATGAAAGTAGGAAGAATTGCTACTGTTGCTATTGGTGTTATTGCTATTATCTTTGGTATTGCATTTAAAGAACAAAATATTGCTTTTGTTGTTGCACTAGCATTTACTATTGCTGCATCATCGAATTTTCCAGTATTGATTATGTCAATGTTCTGGAGAAATATGACAACACGTGGTGCTGTAATCGGTGGTTGGGCAGGTTTAATTTCTGCAGTTGTTATGGTTATATTAGGACCAGTTGTTTGGACACAAATCCTTGCAATGGGAGATCCAATTATTCCTTATAAATTCCCAGCATTATTTACAATGGCTATTGCATTTGGAGGTATCTGGTTCTTCTCAATTACTGATAACTCAGAAGATGCTAAATTAGAGCGTTCTAAGTTCAATGAGCAAGATGTTCGTTCTCAAACTGGTATCGGTGCAGAAGACGCTTCTGAACACTAGTTTATAAATCTGCAAAAGAAAGAAAGCCGTCTTTCTTTTGCTTTGTGTGACCTAAGGGTCACAAAAAATTGCCTCTCTCCTTGGAGGCATATTTATTTGGAGTAGTATTTTGAGTATATTAGACCAAAGAAAATTAATTGAGTCTATACATCCCTTTGAGTTGTTAAGCTCTACTGAGTTAGATAATTTAATGGCTAAAGTAGATATCGCGTATTACCCAAAAGATACGTTACTTATATCTAAAAACCTTCCATCAATTGCTTTTTATATTATTATTAAAGGTTCTGTAAATGAATTTATAGATGATGAAATACATAATGTTTACACATCAGAAGATAGTTTTGATGCTGATGCACTTATATATAATAAATGTGAAAGTAAATTTGTTGTTGATGAAGATTTAATTTGTTATGAAATTAAAAAAGATGACTTTTTAGAACTTATGCAAAATAAAAAAGTACAAGGTTATTTCCTTCAAGATTTTGTAACTAAACATCAACATTTAAAAGAGTATGACACTGCAAGTGAATTGACTCCATTTTTAATATCGAAAGTTTCAGATATATTTTTACACTCTGTATGCGTAGTGGATTCAAACGAAAGTATTTATGATTCATTAGTAAAACAACGAGATATGAAGTCTAAAATTATTATTGTAAATGATAATGGCAAATATTTTGTTGTAACAGATACAGATTTAAGGGATAAAGTTCTTTTAGGTACTACTACTATAGATGAATGTATTAAAAAGGTAGCAACCTCAAGTGTTATTTGTATCGATGTAAGTGACTTTTTATTCAATGCTCTGTTGATGATGACACACAATAGCATTAAAAGATTAGTTGTAAAAGATGGTGATAAAATTGTCGGTATATTAGAACAAATTGATTTACTTAGCTTTTTTGCAAACCATTCGCATTTAGTTGCCGTTCAGATTGATAAAGCTCAAAGTATTGAAGACTTACAAGATTTACAAAAAGATTTACGTAATCTAATAGTGACATTCAAAACAAAAGGTGTAAAAGTTCGTTATATCACGAAATTTGTTTCAGCTCTTAATCTTAAGATTTATAATAAAGTTTTTACAATGTGTGTACCAGCTAATTTACAAGACCAATGTGCTCTTATCGTTATGGGTAGTGAAGGTAGAGAAGAACAAAGTGTAAAAACTGATCAAGATAATGCTTTAATAATTAAAGATGGACTCGATCCTAATCTTTTTATTGAGCCTATGATGAAAGTAAATCATTATTTACTAGAAATCGGTTTTCCTAAATGCACGGGAAATGTAATGGTTTCTAATGAATTTTGGAGAAGAGACGTATCTTCTTTTAAAGTTTTGATTAGAGAATGGACTGAAAATATGAGTCATGAGAGTGTTCAAAGTTTAAGTATATTTTTAGATTCGAAATGTGTTGCAGGAGATGAAGCTCTTTTAGAAGAGTTAAGTACATACCTACGTTCTAAATTTAAGAATAGAACTGCTGTTTTGACGCATATTGCTAAAGCAGTACTTAATTTTGAAACACCACTTTCACTTTTTTCTGGTTTTGTTCTTGAAAAAGAGCATAGTAATAAACTTGATTTGAAAAAAGGTGGAATATTTGCTCTTGTTCATGGAGTTAGAACACTTTCTCTTGAGTATGGGATTACACAAACAAATACTATCGAAAGAATTAAAGAGTTAAATAATCGTGGGGTTATTAACAAAACTTTTGCAACGGAACTTATAGAAAGCTTTGATTCTCTTTCAGCTATACGTCTAGAAGCAATGCTTAGTTCTAAAAGTATAAGTGAAAGTAATTATATAAATCCAAAAACCTTAGCAAGAAACCAAAGAGATTTACTTAAAGACAGTTTTAAAATTATAAATAAGTTTAAAAAGTTTATTAGTACACATTTTCATTTAGAGATGGTAAGTTAATGATTTGTACAATTTATGAAAACTTTAAAAGAAAAAGAAATCGTGCAAATCTCAATGATGAAGCTTTTTCATTTTTATTTGATGAAGATTTAGGAAAAGAATATGTCGTTTATGATACTGAAACAACAGGATTAAGTGTTAAGAATGATGAAATTTTATCTATCGGAGCTGTAAAGATTCGTGATAATAAAATTTTAACTTCTGAGACTTTTGAAGTTTATGTAAAAAATTTAAAAGACATTAGTACTAAGAGTATAG
This sequence comes from Clostridium sp., assembly GCA_047624165.1. GTDB lineage: Bacteria > Bacillota > Clostridia > Clostridiales > Clostridiaceae > Clostridium_AD. Next base: position 10,852 of record JBLHPD010000167.1, read on the forward strand.
AAATTCATGGAATTCGTCCGTGTGACCTAGAAGATGCAAAAGATGCAGAAGAAGCGATAAAAGCTTTTTTGCACTTTATCGGTTCAAGAACGCTTATTGGCTATTATTTAGAGTTTGATGTAGGTATGGTAAATAAATATACAAAAGAGATGTTAGGAATTAAACTTCCTAATAAAATGCTAGAAGTGTCTGAAATTTATCATGATAAAGAAATTTGTCGTATTCCACAAGGAAATATAGATTTACGTTTTGACACAATACTAAAAAAATATGACGTTCCAAATATGGGCGTGCACAATGCTGTAAATGATGCAATCATGACAGCAATGATTTATCTTAAACTAACCAAGGGGAAATAAAATGAGCACAGAAGTAAAAAAACCAATATACCAACCGAATCCGGAGTTCGCATCAACAGCAAGAATAGGAAGTATGGATGAGTACAATGCACTACAGAAGAAAGCAGT
>JBLHPD010000168.1:0-11271 GCA_047624165.1 Clostridium sp.
CCAAAATATTCACCACCAGTCAAATCATATTTTTAATCTATCTGATGTTTATATTCGACGTTGTATAACCAAAACCCTTTTTGCCAATATAAGGAAATTATTAATTTGCAATGGCTGAGTAGTAACACAAAATGAATATTCTAACATTTCACTACTTATATCTTCTAACATACGTACAGTAATCATCGGGAATGATGAAATAGCTGTTGGCATTATCTATTCCCCCTGTCTGCTTCAATAATAAATGCTGGATTAAAGTCTCTTCTTTTCATATTTATCTTTATAGTAAATTCTACATTATAACTGTTAAGCTCTTTTGAATTTATTCTAAACCCATACCAATCTTTATCATGTTTTAACTGATTAATAACCAGTCTGTCATAACTCTGAATTAAATTGTTTTGATCCAAAAAAACTCCAGCATCCACAACAGTTTCATTATTAAATGTTATTAACTTAATTTTTATATATTCGATATTAAATGGAAACTTCATTCTCATTTTTTCTTCCCATTGTTCAAAAGTAATGGTTCCACCTTCTGCATCAACTCCAATGCTAAGTGTACTATTATGTATTTTATTTTTAGCTATTACTGATGCCGTGACTTCAATTCCATCTTTCATATATTTTATATTGTTATTGTCTACAGAAAAAATCACATCACCATGTTTTTCAATATGTCTTGCCGGCCTTTTGTTTTTTATCGATACACTTGGCTTTTTTCCAAAATTCTCAGGTGGCAACAATAAATCCCCAAACGCTTTACCAAGCCCACTTATTTTTTTGTAAATTTGAGATTCGTCATATTTTGTAAATTCTTTGGATATTTTGTTCCTAACATGTCCTTGAATTTTACTTACAATCCTTGGATTACTATTATTGTTAAAACTAAAATCATTCCATGATGCATGATCTGCCATTTCTCCTTTTCGTACATACTCTTCAAGTGAATATTTTTCGGAAGTATCGGTAAGTTCATTTTCGGAATTTAGTACAAATACTCCAATAATATAATTATCATTGTCTAAAGCCTGTATACCATCAACCCATGCACCTATGTTTTCATATGAAACCAACATTCCAGGTTTTCTTGTAAATGTAACTATAGGTTTATTCTTTTCTCCATGAACATTTATACAGTTAAAATATTCATAAGGACTAGGTTTATTATCCGGATGTTCCATTTTTAACAATCCTCTATCTACTTTTATAAAAGAAAGTATACCGGCTTCACTATATTTTAATACATTTCTTAATACTATTTTCTCACATTTTACATCAGCCTTTTTAAGAATATCCTCATACTGTACTTTTCCATTTGAAAGCGCCCGATTATATAATGCCTGTATTATCTGATATGCTGGCTCCATTGAATCTTTTGTTATTCCATTTGAATTAATACTTGCCCTAAGAAATTTGCCATAAGGATAATTCGTATTATTTAATCTTGGAGAATACCATCTTTGCAAAGAAATTTTAAGGTATTCTTCAATATTATGTTGCCAAAACTGTTTTATTGGCTTTCCATCTGTTGTCGTATATACAACCTGATTATTTGATAACAGCACATCATGATTTATATATGGTATTATAATAGTTGTACCAGTTTCATCGTCTTTATAAGGCTCAATATTAAATATATTAAGCATACTGTTATTATATTCTCTGTCTATTACAGGCCGAGTTTTATTCTCCCCTTTTTATTCTCCCCACCATGCTATACCTCTTTTTGACTTACCTTGATATCGTGGTATTAATGAATCAGTATTATTTTCATCCTCTACCAAACACGCTGCCATTCTTGATTCATACTCCCCATTTTCTTTTCTTATTCTGCTATAATACAAAACCAATCCAATTCCGACACGAAAATATACTGTTTTACCAAGTCCCCATGAACCTCCTGCCCCTTCAGAATCCTGCGGCTTACTTATTTCATATATAAGTTTTAATAGATTTCCATAGTTATTGTCTGATACATCATCATAATGAAGCTTTCCTGTAAGTCCAACAGTATTAGTATCAGCAATTGATATATATTCATATTCTTCTTCATTATATCGTTTATTTAATGCTTCTGTTATGCCTTCAAGTTCTCTATTAAGCCTGCTTTTATTAAAAGAACCAGTTCTAAATTTTACAGTTACATATTTATCTATATCATTTTTAGCATCAAGACTGTTTTGCACTGATTCCCTTACAAATAGATCCAATATAGGCATATCATTATTTTGTATAAGTTTCAGTAAAGAACTTCCTGATTGTGTCATTCTTCCAGGTTCAGCTATTTCAATCCTCATTTGTACCCTCCAAATCCCCTTCATCATCAAATATATCATTCTTAATATGAATTGAAACTGTTTCTGCATAGTTAGTTCCTCTTCTTCCACCTGGAATGTTTATGCTTAATCCTGCTATATCATCTTCAAGATTTAAATCATACCTATTTTCATCACTTGCTTTAGAACTTCTATATACTCTGTAAATTATTAACTGTGGCGTCATATCAAGTCCTGACATATTTTCACTTCTTAAAATTCTTGTTTTTTTTGATTTACAGTTATTTATTTTTTCTATATATTCTTCATCTTTATTATTTAGAACTATATCTGAAATTATATCTATCGGGTTACTTAACACTCCTATATTAACAATATCAGAATTTTGATCTTTTTGAGTACGTGATACAATGTTAACATGTCCATACTTTAAGTTCCAAGGACCAAATTTATTTTTTTTATTGCCCGATACAATTACATTCCATTCTGTTAGTTTTCCTTCTTCTGTAACTTTATTAATCCACTCAGCCATGCTATCAATATCATTAAATGATTTTAATCTGTCTACAAACTTATACTGTTTTAACATTCTGTATATATCTTCAAATTTAATATTTCTCCATATAAGGTTGTTTTTAGCGTGTTTATTTTTATTTTCTCTATTTTCAGGTTCACCCAAACTATTTATAAAAGTTTCAACACTATTTATATTATGTTTTAGTATTTCTTTCTGACCATAGAACAAATATGTCTGCATAGAAGCTCCTGTGTAATCCATATCAGTAGGTTTAGCACTCTGCATTTTATTTTTAGCAGCAATTCGTATAAAACTGTATTTAGGAGTATTCTTGACTTTAGGTCCATAATTTTCAGGTTTTCTTCCCATGCTATCCATATATTTAATTTCATCTCTTAAATCTTGATCAAGTTCAGACAAAAATTTAAACTGATCATTAGTTTTTGATGTAATCCAAAGTCTCGGTAATAATTCATACCCCTTTCTGTATCCAAACCATCTTCCCATTTGCATAAGCGTGTCAGCTTGACCAACAGATCGTAAAAAATATGTACTAATTAATCCTTCTATTGTCAATCCTCTTGATAAAGTAGCACCTCCTATAACTATAAAAGCCGGTGCAGGTTCTGGCATAATCTTTGAGTCAGGATATGCAAGTCTTACATACATTCCTTCATCATTAACTCCATTTTTAGAACAGTTATCAATACATATATGTATCCCGTTATGATATCCGAGCTCGTCATCGTTACCTAAAGGAATATTTGTTATTTTTTTTAAAAGTAATCTTATTTCAGGTTCAATTTCTATAAAATCAGGATATCTGTTTATTTCTACATCTGCTCTTTCATAATCAAAATACTGTTCTCTAAAATTGTCAAAAGTAAATTCATTTGTTTCGTAATCCCAAACTTCTTTACATCTTTTACATATATCTTCAATATTATTAGGATTTAACCACATCTGTATTGACTTTGCTATATACTCATGATGACTCTGCTTTTGACTTGAATGTACAAGCATACTTATTGGTTTCTTATAATTCCATAATCTCATTGATGCTGTACCACATAAAAACCAGCTTATTGAATTTTTTAATGAATCTGGTACTGCTGCTACTTCTCCATCATGAATATCCTTAATTCTTTCAAGGTTATTCTCATCAATGATCCTTACAATATCCATTCCATTATAATCACCACTATCAACTCCAAATATCTGCTGTGGTCCAAAATATTCCTTTGATACGCTTAGTGCTGATATAAAGTTTCTCGGATATAATGATTCTTCGCCATGTTCACTTAGAATATTAGCATATGGTGTTGCTGTGTACCCTATATAGTTCATTGCCTGGTAATATGAATTAATTTCTTCACATTTTTCGTTTTTCCCACTAACCAAATTTACTATAAGTTGGTTTATTGTTTTACGCTCACCCTTTGTAATATCTGCTGTATTAACTCCAGCCTGATCTGCTTCATCATCTATAACTAATATCTTCATCTGTTTTTGTTTATTAAGATCACTTTGAAGCCATTGTATTAGTTTTCTTAATCTTCCTGGATTCTTTAAACATACTGTAAAATATCTTTCCAAAGAATCATCTTCGAAATGTAAATCCTGTGTTCTCTGCCCCAATGATGTTTTTTTAGCTGGATGTTCAATTCCTCTCCAAATTAAATTGCCTGTAAAATTTAAATCGTTTAAAAGTCTTGTCTGAGTCTGTTGACGTAAATTCTCAATTGTTCCTGATAATACTATAAATGAATTCCATCCCCAGTCAGCAGCCATAGCCATAAGTGCAGCCATATTAGAAGTTTTACCAGATTGAACATTACCAATAACAAGACCTTTTATAGGGTTGCTGTTTACCGAATTACTACTGAGCCTCTTTAGAATTTTTATTGATGATTTTTCAATATTATCAACAATATTCTTCTTAAACCCATCTTCTAACAGATGATTCTTATATAATACCCATGCTGATTTATTATCCGTTGGTATCGTAACAGCATTATCTTGATTTTCATCTAATATCATAGAAGAACCTTCCATAAATTCTGCCTCTTTCGTCTGTTCTTCAGCTTTCTTTTCTTGATTAACTATTTCTTTCCATTCAATTGAATTAATTTCTTCCCACCAATTCATCTCTTTCTGCATTTCTAAAAAAATATTAAGTTCTTTTTCATTGTCTTTATTGGCATATTCAATATCTTTCCATTGTATATCATGCTCACGAGCCCCTCTAATCCAATTTCTATAATTATCATATTTAGGTAATATGTAATTTACCATATGTATTCCCCCTTTTGTATCATAAATTTTATTAGTAAATAGAACTTATCCATTCAATCTGTGTAAGGTGTCAGCCCCTTATCAAAAGCTGGTAGCAAGAGGGTCCCTTCGTTCCCCTCTAACACCTCCGAGGTCCAGAAAATTACCAGTTCAAACATTTCATTGCAATAAATATAAAAAAGACGTAGTAGCAACATAGCTTGTCCGTTTCACTTCCAATCTCTGTAAGGGGCCAGACCCTTGGGTAATTATGTAATCTTCAGTTACAAATAAACTATAATATATTGAAGTGCTCCCTCAGAAATATGCACAAAGCATGAATATCTGAGAGTGGCTATTCTTAATAATGAACTATCTTTAACCTTAATTTTGGATAATGTTTTTAGTAGCTTTCCAAATGAACCTTCCTGTAATGCTTTTTCCGCATTGTTTTTTTCATCTTCTAAAAAAGCATCCAAGCCTTGCTCTTGATATATTTTTTCTGATTCTTCTGAGAATACAACTGCATCAGCATCAAATGCTATACGAATTTCATTTCTATCATACTCTCTTATTTAATAACCTTTTTAATTTACTTGATTTATTTATAGTTTTAAATATATTAAGAACCTCATTTCCAATACGCTCAACTGACTCATCCATATACTCTTTATCTACTAACTTATAAATATAGTTATCTTGAAAATTTAGGTCGTATTCTAGGTATTTATATTTAATATCTCCTGATTGATCAAAACCAAGAGCTATAATTATGTTAAGTATCTCTTCATCGTATTCTTCATATGACACATAATTTCCCTCATTATCTACAAGAGCAAGAGAAGCATAAATATGATTATCATACCAACCATTAGCTATTAATAATCTTACTTCAAACTTTTTATAAAAACCTATTAAATAATCGATATCATACTCTCCATTTTTACCTTTCCTAGCCTCGACTATATCATCTATTGAGGCATTTTTGTTTGTTGGAAAATTTTCATTTCCGATAAACTTATATCCTAATTCTTCAATATTTTTGTCACACTTCTCATATAAATTGCACCAAAAATTAAATTCCACCTCAGCCTTTGCATATGGAATTACCTTTGTTACTTCATCTATAATTTCAAGATTACCATCTTTCAACAAAAATTCTTTGATATCCATTGCCAGTCCCCCATCAACTTGGTTTGTAATTTTCTTAACTAATTTACTATACTGTCTCAAAATTTCTCTTATACTGGTGAGAAATGGAGTATTGTATGCTCTTATACAAGAATCTAACCAATGTAATATATCACTTGCAAAAGATATACAATTGTATTCTATACTTTCATCTACTCCAGTACTATAATCACTTGCATCAGTTCCAAAGAGAGTCAAATAGTAAATCTTATATTCTTTGCCCGTCCTCTTACCGTAATCAGAATATCTTTTTAATTGCTGCTCTTGATCTCCAGCATCAATTTTCATTTCAATTATAATTAACCTTTCTTTATTCTCAATTACTAAATCTACTCTGCCTAATTCTTTAATATTTCTTTCCTTATCAACAACAATATTTTCAAAATTAAAGTCCTCAATTTTAAGAACTATTTCTATAAATAACTTCAAATATTCATATCCTTGATAATGACTCCCCTTAGGATTTAATAATTCATATAAAAAAGCAGAATGTGTTCTTACTTCTAATCTCTCCATATTTAAAATTGAAAATATATTAAACTTTTCTCCAGTTTGCTTTAGCAATTCTTCATGCTTGTTGTATATTGTTTTTAACTGATTAATACTATTTTTCATATTTGATAGTGTCAAATCATCCATAAATATACCCCTCTAATCATTTAAGTTTCCATAATTTATATTTCTACATTAATTCCCAATTTCCTCTATATATAGTAACATTTTTGTCAATAAGTGCTATTTTATATTTAAAACAATTAGAAAAAGCCTATTAATACTGAACTTGTTAATTTATATTGGAATATCGGGAAGACCAAAAAAGAGGATATTATAAAAAAAGAAAGAGCCGAATACGGTAAACAGATAATAGATAATTTAAGTAAAGAACTGAAAGACAACTATGGAAAACTACAGATCAAGTATAGGAGCTAGAAATTTATACCGATTGCATTGATATTTTTCCTCTTTATCATTGCGTTGTATGTGGAGGTTGGGAGCGGTGGGAGTGTTTTACGTTTTATGACAACCTTAAGCTTTATAAATGTGATGAGCACTGTGGTTGTGAGGTATATGACCACCTCTACCTGGATGTAGCAAGTTCGGCTTCGCATCACAAAGATCCCCGGGTATCATGAACAATTTGTGAACACAAATTGTTTTGATAATACGTTTCTTAAAATACATCTAACTAACCAATTTTATTTATAATATTCCATTAAACGATCAAGATCTATTTCTAGTCCTACTTTGCGTAATGCATCTTTTCTGTCATTCAATAACTTTATTAAAATAGGTTTTTTGTCCTCTTTTCTTCCATAATGCAATAAATTATGACAATGGCTACATAATGATACTATGTTCTCTTCTACATCCAAACTATAATCGAAGTCATCATGTTTACTTATTAAAATTAGATGATGTGGTTCTGTATATCCAACACCATTTTTTCTAGCAAATACTCTATCAGTTTTATCAAATTCACAACGGTGGTCTGCAATCGCTAGTACATTTACTGCTTTCTTTGCACTTCCCTTAGGTTTAGGCTTTCCTGTACCAGGTGCCTTGGTAAATTCTTTTGCTTCCTTTTGTCCATTCCATGTTGGAACTGCCACTCCGGGTTGTGTTCCCTCTACAATTTCATTGATGGCATCTAACTCATGTTATTTTCTTTTAAGATTTCTTCTGATGCTTGAGACGCAATTAATTCATTTTTATTTGCTAACTCACTTTTTGGTTCACCATCATAATATTTTTTCTCTTTAATAATTTCTTTTGATACTTTATCCTTATATTTAAATTCAGCCTTAATTTTAATAAAAGTTACTTTCTCATTATCATATTCTTTAACCATGTACCCATTGTTTCTACAAGCTTTTGACTGTGATGATATTATTTCTTTATCCCACCAAAATAATTTTTTATTATCTTTGAAATATTTAGGTAGTTTCGTTTCTGAATGACTTATTATTTCTTCTATTTCTGTGTATAAAAGAGTATATTCATATTCATTAGAATTATATAATTTTTTCCCTAATAAATTGTAATTATTGTTTTTTAGTATTTTATGTGGTGTATACAATTCTCTTTCACTTCTTAAAAACTTTGTTTTTGATTCAAATACATCATCTATTTTTAATAAAAATTCATACAAACTATCTGTTTCGGATTTAATTATATTTTCTTTATACATACTTAATACCTCTTTTGGATCAGAATAATTTCTTAAGAAATCCATAGAATCCTTATAATACTTTATTATTTTAGGATCATTCAGAGTGTTAAGTATTATTTCAAATTTATCAACTTTACTTATATTGTCCTTTTGTTCTGAATCATAAATTTTTCTTGTAATATTTCGAATTGTCACAATCTGGCCTTTAGCACGAGATATCTTCCTATTTTCACAAAATCTAATATATCCTCCAATAATACTTTCTAACTGATCCTTACCTATTTTAATTTGATCAACTTTTATAATTGGATCTAATGCTTTTATAATAAACATCTCCCTTTTCTGTTTTTATAAATTTTATACTTGCGATTATCAGAACTAAAGTTTTCTTTATAATAGCCTTCCATTTTTACCAATACGCCTAAAGAGATAATAGCAAGCGGGACGCATCGCACCCCACAATGGTGACTGTCACTTGTCGAAAAATAACTAACAGAACCAGTATACTAACTTCTTAGTTTATTTCATCTTTTCACCTTAATTTACAATATTCTACTTTATATTGTAGCATTTTATATGTTTTATTTCCATAATGAATAAATATATACAGTATATATTGTTTACTAAGTTGTTCTAACTAGATTAAATTAAGATTAAGTCCAGTTTTTTTGTTTAAGAAAAACACAATCTGGTATATAATAAAAGTATAAATATATTTAAGGTGTGGTGATTACATTGGCAAGCAGAGAAGTTTTAAATGATGGATTTATAGCAAACATAAACTTCCAGTTTATGTAACGACCTCCGAGGTCATAGTAAAAATAATTTCTGTAACGGGGTCGTGTCAGCCGCCTAGAAAAAGGTAACATATCTAAAAATAAGCCATAGATATATGTTTATGACCTTCACTCTAAAATACTTATATTAACTCTCAATATTAACAACAGAACTTGTCCGTTTCGCTGCCAATCTCTGTAAGGGGCCAGACCCTTGGGTAATTATGTATGGATTAATAATGCCCCATCACCCACATTGCAACTACAAAAAATAAAATTAGCTAGCAAACATAATTAGTTTTACTAGCTACTCACTTAATATATTCATTACCAAAATTGGCATTATCTATCTCTCAATATAATGTTACTAACTTTTATAAAGATTATTTTTCTAAACATCTCTGTGTATTATCAATTGTTAACTTTATGCCAATAGTTTTCCTTCTAAATAAGAATACTTTAAGTATTCTGGAGTACTATAGTATACTGAGGAATTAAAATCTGAAATCTCCTCACTAATAAATGATTGAAATACTGCGTATAGCACATCTACTATATGATCTTGTTCTGATCTTACTTCTATTATTAACCTTTGATATTCTTTGCCTATTGCTTGGAAACTTGGTACATTATATTTACATCTCCCTACTGAATCAAAATCACCTTCTTGGATGTTAAAATACTCTATTATCTCATCTGATACTTGTTCAAATGATAAACTATGATTAACATCAGCAAGTTCTAGCTGCCTATCTAGTTCCTTCTTTCCAAGTATTTTTACAATAGTTGCTCTTCCATTTTTGGTCTTTCTTCCTATAAATTCTATAAGTGAACAAACATAAAATAAATTATTTTTTTGAGTATCATTCATTTATAATTGCACTCCTCTCAAACTTAAGGCAGTCTAATGCTTTTAATGTATGAAAACTTATTTGATGAGTAGGATATTTAAACTTTGCTAACTCCCAAAAAATATTTCTAGTAATATCTCCTGCTAAAAAATCATTTACATAATTCCAAACAGTATCATCTGCCATTGGTCCTTCTACTATGTCATAGTCATGTACTAATCCATTTCTACAAGCTGCAATAAAATCTAACCATTCATCGGTCATATTTTCAAATTTTAATATTTTCAACTCTTTATTCTCTGTGTAAGTATAATAATTAACTGTACCATACATTCTGCTTCTTTTAGCCCATTTTTTAGCTTGTTCAAAATCAACGGTACAATAAAATCCCCATGAAAAATCTTTTGTGTATTTACTTTTTCTTATCTCCGGAAATTCAACAACTTCTCCTGAAGCATGATACAACATAAAATACTCACCTCTCTCGTACATATTTACTTCTTTGTTATAAAATAATTATATATTTTAACTTTAATTACATATTACTATGATTATTTACTAGCTTCTATATATTATATCACTTTTATAATTCCTCTTCTATTAATTATAACCAATTAAATAAATACTACCCTTAACACCATAAAAACCCTCAAGGGACGTGAACAAATTATAAATACAAGTTTATATAACGACTTCCCAGGTCGTGGTAAAACTAGGAGTTTTTATTTTTTAAATACCCATTCAAGGGATGCGGAATCTTCTTCCTGACTCATCGTCATAGCAGGTAAAATATTAGGAAGTTTATCTTTGCTAATTAGCTGATTTAAGACACTTTTAAATAATTCTATAAAATCGGAGGTTTTTAAAATTGGGAAAGAGTATTTTATTTTGAGTAGGACAATTTATTAGCAGTATACGCTAGAAAAGACCCACCGGGTGATTTTCTTATGGTTTGAACATCACTGTGTTGTTTTTTTAAAATTTCATTCTAAGTTTGAAATTACTTTTTTCATAGTGCCTGCTTTATAGGCAAAAACACCCAACTCCTATGTTATTAAATTTCCATAGATGGCGATACATCTAAAGCACAAATATTAATAACATAATCTTCACATAAATATTTGATACTAACACAGTAATTGCCAGTTATAATAAAGTTAATAAGAAATTAATAAGAAATTAGAGGAGTGGTATAAATGAAAAGTAAAAGTAT
>JBLHPD010000169.1:0-11242 GCA_047624165.1 Clostridium sp.
TGAGCTGTGAAGTTGTCCAGAGACATTTAAGAAAAAGTTTTTCAAAAAAACTTTATAGCCCTTGATATACAAGGGCTATATTTTCGTGCTTCAGGTCTGCTATATTTCACTCCGATATTAAGCTCAAGAGATTAAAAGTTCTATATATATTTATATATATATATAGAAGCAATTATACAAAAATAATTAGAAACCATATTTAAGTATGCGCATAATATAGTACTAGATAATTGAATTTACATTTAGAAACATCAATTTTAATCAACAATTATCCCAATCACAACTTGTTATTATCTCAATACACAGTAATAAAGAGAATATAATTAGAAGTGTGTTAATTGAAATATAAGGAGGATAATATATATGTCTATCACTCGTGATAAATTTATTCCAAGACCTGGTATTGTAAACATTCAAGGTCACCTTCCTGACCCATCTGAATTAGTCTGCGTTGAACTTCCAAAAGTTTTTGACCAATGCCTAATAAAGAGATGCTTAGTTTATGACTGTGGACCAGATACTTTAGAGACAGATACTGAATTAAGAAGTGACGTCATTGGGAATTCTAGGGTATTTATAGGATGTAGGGATTTCCATTTAAAACTTATATCAGTAGAAAAATTCCCACTAAAGAAAAATCCCAGTTATAAGAAAATAATAGTTTGTTTCAAAATTTCATTTTTTGCAGATTATATAAACTGTAGTGGAGAGACAATGTGTGAGTTTTTTCAAGTTAAACGTACAGAAGTTATTTCAAAACTATATTGCCCAGATTCAATAGCACAAACATCTGCTACTTTTTCATCTGGTAAATCAAATGATATTGATTGTGGAATTGTAAAACTTGAATTGGTAGCAGAATGCCTAGATGGCGTATTCTGTACAAATGATTGTTGTGAAACTTTTTTAGACATAACTTTGGGGTTCCATCTTATTGTAAAATGTGAACTAGTTGTCCAACTATTAATTCCTGCATTTGGTTATTGCCCAGTTCCGTATGAATGCGATCCGGATCCTTATGAAGATCCTTGTGATCAATTTGATAGGTCACCAGTGCCAAAATTCTTCCCAGATCAAAAACTTAAACCTTTGTTTGACGATGAATCTGATGATGATGAATAAGTAACTACTTCAAAAATAGCATATAACCAGCATATTTGTATAGTCAACTATTAAACAGTAGTATAGTAATACTAATATACCCTACTTAACGAAGTAATTGTTATGAACCTTAAATGCTGTTAAAATTATAACGGATAAAAAGGCCTCTATTTAAGAGGCCTTTTTAAATTCAAGGATGGGCAACTAAGTTACCAACCTTTTCAACAGAATAGTATTTCTCACCTTAAAAAGGAATAACTGTGCCTTCAGGAAAAATGTGGTCAACAGAACCTGAGAATGCTTTGTAGTGTTCATTTACATTATCATATGTTACTTGAGTATTAGTAAGGTATATTTCATCTTCACCTATTATCTTTATATTCATCCTACTAGTGACACCAAAGCAAACAACATTGTTAATGATATTTGGATCACCCGTAAGGTTAGTTGTTGTTTTAATGTTAAGCTCAAATTCCGTTAACTCACGACCTTTTGGAGTATCAAAGAAAATCTCTATAGGCTTTTCAAAAAATCCATTTATACTATTTTTTTTATTGCTTTGGATATAATCAATTATATAGTTAATTCTTGCAATAAACTTAATACTTGAAAACCCAGAGGTTGTAGATAAGTGTCTCCTAAATTCTGAATTATTAACGATAATGCAAGGTTTAAATATTATATTTTCAAAAGTATAAAAAGGATTTATATCCTTAGGCAATTTTGTATCTTTAGGTAAATTTATATTTATATTTGGGAAATTAACATTTTCATTGTAGGATGCAAAGATTTTTTTTGTAATTATGGTTATTCCCTGATTGTCTTGTTGTAAATTAGTTACTGCAACTGGTGGGACGTATGTAGAAGGAACGCTCAGTGAAATAACATCATAGGGCTGACTATCAAATGAACTCATCAAAATTGAACTAATTAATGCATTTGATTTTATATCTATTATATCCATGCTTCCATGATTGCCATGATTTCTGTTAGTAACCAAGAGCTTCGTATTGTCGTCAGTTATAAATAGTCTGGTAGGGCCAGGTGTTGAAGTCAATATAAAATCATATGCTTTATTAGTAATAATGTTTATTAACTCTATTCTGTTTAGACCTAGGTTTGATGCGTATAAGGTATCGTCTTTTAATATCATTCCAGAAGTTAAAGATCCATTAGGTAAAATTAAATCAATAATTTTTTTTGAAATAATATCTATCTTTAAAATACTATTTTGAGTGGAAATATAAGCAGTTTTATCATCTTCAGATATTAACAAATAATTTGGATTTATACCTAGCTTTTCAAATGAATATATAAGATTATAACTATCCGTTCTATAGACTCGTAATTCCTTTAGTAATGTATCTAATACATATAGCATTGACCCTTCTTTATTAAGTTTTAAATCAATAATTGCCGAGAATCCACTAATGTGGCATAAAATTTTATCTAAATTTATGTCATATATAGTAATTTCAGAAGTATTTGCAACAAATATTCTTTTATTTGTGGTAATTTGAAAAATACCATTATTAGGAATGCTATTTTGTTTTATTTCACCACTAATACAATTAACAAATGAAATAGTATTATTTATATGACAAGCAACAACAATTGTGTTATTATCCTTTAATGCTAAATTATATGGTCGTTTCCCAACTGAAATTTCTTTTAATATTGTATTGCAAAGTCCATCAATAACGGTTAAAGTTCCAGTTTTTATATTAGAAACAATATAAAGGCTTTTTGTAATATTTTCATCTATTTTAATCACATCCTTTATTATTCTTAATAAAAAATATGCGTTGATTATAACAAATATGCACAATAAATAATATGCATATAAAAAAAGGGTTTGGAAATACCAAACCCTAAATTGTATAGATAAAAATTATACCTTTTGATAATCTTCAAGTTTCCCTTTTTTAACAATTTGATATATACCTTTTGGCTTTATTTTAATCTTTTTTATTTCAGAAATAACGATATCCAAATAGATTTCTCTAAATTTAATGGCGTGACTGCAACCATAGGATATTTTTACTGGGGCTTTTACTAATTCAACTTTACATAAATTATTTAAAAGTCTTTGATACAAAAGCGCCGCAGTATTATGACCTGGGTAAACTACTAAATATTCATTTTCTTCTGCCACCATAGCTCTGAACATCTCCCTTATGGCTAATCAAGTTTAAAATTAATTTGTATATTGAATAGAGTACTTAATTTACTCCATATTATGATAATATACTATTAATGTGATAACTACCTTTCAGGTTTCTTCTTTAATATTCTATCTACAATTCCTATGTTTTTTTCGTATTTTAAATCTTGACTTAATTCATCTTTTTCAACAGTTAATTGCTGCAATTGATTTTTTAATTCATTTACAGTGCTGTCCTTGGATATTTTTTGTTTTTTCAATCCTTCATATTCATAAGTAAGTTGTTGCATATTATTTTTCAGTTCATTTATTACTGCATCCCTGGACATTTTCTCAGTTTTCATTATTTGTAATTCTTTTATAGAAGCTTGATGTATCTCAGTTATTATATTTAATTTTTCTTCAGCTTTTCTCTTCAAATTTGTAAGCTTAATGAAAGCATTTTCTGATTCCTCTGGTATTCTTTGTTTTTCTTGAAATTTAATTTGTAGATCTATTAGTTTTTTTTCTAGATTTTTATTATTCTTTTCTAAACCTAAAAGCTTTTCTTGCATAATAAATTTTCTTTCATCAGAATTAGAATCTAATTTAGTTGAAAATTCTCCTTTTTTATTTTCTATATATTTTTCTCTATATTCATTATCTTTATTTGAGGGTAATAATAAATTTATTTCAGGAGGATTAGTTCCAAGTATATATTTACACTTTATGTTATTATGTTTCTTGCTTAAAGATAAATATTTATAGAGTGTAATTTCATTGTTTAATTCAGTATAATATTTAAAGGGTTCACTCCATTTGTTTTTGAAAAAAGATGCAAAAACCTCCTTACCTTCAGTCCATATTGCAAAAAGCACTCCACTAATTTCAATTAGTATAGAATTGATTAGATTATTATAACTTTCATGTATTTTATAGCTTTTCATTTTACCATTTGGCTCAATTAATACATATTCTAATATATACAAAGACCCTTCTTTAGACAAATTCATTATATTTATTTTATTAAAACGTAGTAATGTGCAAAAATTAATGCTGTTACCAGTAATACCATACAATCTTCTTGGAGTACTCCATTTATTATTTTTATACTGCGTGAAATTTATTTCTAATTCATTTTCTTCATGCTTAATGTATATTAAGTATAAAGTACCATTATCTAAATAATGCACTTGATAGTGGAAAAAAGTTTCTTTTAAAAATGGTATACTATCTACTTTGTTAATTAAATTTTCGTCCTTATTTAAGGAGAAATGCATTAGAGTACATTGGGATTTCTTTATGTTGTTTTTTCCGATGAAAAATATATGCATTAAGTCACCAATTTTAATCACATTTAATTCAGTCATTTCATAATCTGGATCATCAAAACTATAAATGTTTTTTCCAAACCATTTATTCTGATCCCAGACACAATATTTAAGAATGCCCCCTTTAACACTATATATTATATAAATTTTGTTATCCCTATCAAAACTAACTATGAAATCTAAAACTTCATTGTCAATTTTATTTTCTTTAGTCCATTTATCTTCAGCGTACATAGTACTGTATATCAATTCCATATTATCATTTACATAGAATCTCCATATATGATCTTCATTATCATAGAATAGACATGAACTACACTTTTTCATATTACTCATCTCCTTATAGAAATTATATTTCATTAGAAATTAATATATGACCTAATTATTAATCTTAGAGTCCAAACGTAAAGTATTTGCATAATATAATATTAGGTTAATTAAAGTTGACATTTAAAAATAATTTACTTTAATAAACGAAATGTTAATCACACTTCATAGTCACCAGCATACATTAATATAAGGAACACGAATTAGAAGTGTATCACTTAACATAAAAGGAGGATAATTTATGGCTATTACTCGCGATGAGTTTATTGCAAGACCCGGTATTGTTAACAAACAAGGACACCTTCCTGATCCATCTGAGTTGGTTTGCATTGAAATACCAAAAGTTTTTGACCAATGCCTAATTAAAAGATGCTTAGTTTATGCTTGTGGACCAGATACCATAGACACAGATGAAGAATTAAGAAGTAACCCACTTGAGGATGCAAGAGTATTTACGGGGTGCAGAGATTTTCAACTAAAGCTTATTTCAGTAGAGAAAATTCCACTAAAGAAAAATCCTAATTATAAAAAATTAATAGTTTGCTTTGAAATTTCATTTTATGCAGATTTTATAAATTGTGATGGAGAGACAAAATGCGAGAAATTTGAAATACATCGTACAGAAGTTATATCAAAATTATATTGTCCAGATTCAATAGCACAAATATCTGCTAGCTTCGTACCTACTGGTAAATCTAAAGATCTTGATTCTGAAATTGTAAAACTGGAACTCGTAGCAGAATGTTTAGATGGAAGTTTTTATAGAGATGATTGTGGAGAAAGTTTTTTAGATATAACTTTAGGATTCCATCTTATTGTAAAATGTGAACTAATTGTTCAATTATTAATTCCTGCATATGGATATTGCCCAATCCCTGCTCAATGTGAAGATGATATTGAAGAAGATGCTTGTGAACGATTTGATAGGGAACCAGTTCCAAAATTCTTCCCAGATCAAAATCTTGAGCCTTTGTTTGATAATGAAAATGATTGTGATTGTGAATACGTAGAATATGATAATTAAGTAAATTTAAAAAAAGAAGCGAGAATGTAATTAGGTTTATGTAAATAAAGTAAATCTAATTACATTCTTTTGTAGATGAAAGTTGAAATTATGAGAAATTGAAATAATACTAAAAGTGTAATCAGCAAAATTTAAATATCTAGCACATTTATAGAACTACCTCATATATTATAGTATAAGAATTCTGATAGATCAACATGTGTAAGCAGTATAGAATTTTTTCCACTACATCAGTATATGTTTAAATTTAAGGAGGAATAAATAAATGAATTCAATGTCAAGACCTCATGATAATGATGATAGAGCTTGTGGTTGTAAAAAAGAAAAACAAAAAGAAGCTGAAGCTATATTAAAATGTAAAGATTTATCCCCAGTAACAGTTCCAACACCAAGTGCTGCAGGAGTTACTAATACACTAGGTGGTTCTATTACTTTGAATACTTGTAAGTTTTGTCTTCCATGCACTAAGTTTGAATTTGCAAGCAATATAATTACTGTTTTTCCTGCTCTTGCTTCAAGTGCAACTATTAGATTCCAATTATATAAGCTTTGTAAAGGTGATACTGTAAGAACTAAAGTAGGACCTGAATGGGTAATCACTATAGCAAATATTACTGATACCGTTGCAAATACTGCGAATGATATTGCTTCTTTCTTCATTTGTGATTGTGATTGTGATTGTGATTGTGACGAAAATGATTGCTGCACTTATACAGTAGATGTAATTATCAACAATAGCGCAGGTACTCTACCAACAAGCGTTACTATTAACAATCCAACATTATCAGCTTTAGTCGTTGAAAAAAACGTTCGTTGTTGCTAATATTATAATATATATATAAAGAATTAAGAAGAGGGTTTCTGTATTTTTACAGAAATCCTTTTTTATGTTCTATACAATACAATACGTAGCAAAAGATATAATAACTGCATACAATATAATGTAAAAGGAAAAATGGTGCAGTATTTGATATGAACTTAGATACTACTTGTTTTATTCTTAAGAGTATATGTTCAAATTTTAGGAGGAATTAATACATGATTAATGATTTATTAAAATGTAAGAATGGATCCCTAGTATCAATTCCATCAGTGCCAGTAGTAGCTCCTGCAGCTATTAATAGACTTGTGACTCTTAGCTTAAATACTAAAGATTTTTGTAATCCATGCATTAAGTTTGAATTTTCAACCAATTTAGTTACTAACCTTGGAATTGTAGAAGAAGTACAAGAAAGTGTAACTGTTACATTCCAATTATATAAACTTTGTAGAGGTGAAATTACTCCAGTGGCAATTGGAAGTTCAGGGGTATATTCTTTATCAAATTTATCAGCTGAATTTGAACTAGTTACCGCAAATTTTGCTAGTTTCATAATTTGTGATTGTGATTGTGATTGCGATCGTGATACTGATACTTGCTGCTCCTATTACGTTCAAGCAAGTACTATAGGTACAGGCACTGCAAGCATAATTTTTAACAATCCAACACTTTCAGCTTTAGTAGTAGATAATCAACGTCATTGCTGCTAGTACAATAATTTATGAAAAAAGGTTCTATGGAAAAAACCTTTTACCAGAAATATTGAACAACTAAATTCTGAATTAAGAAGATGATTTCTGTATTTTTACAGGAATCATTTTTTTGTGCCTTATGATTACTCTCTCTGCTTACAATACGTAACATAAAATATACTAGTTCCATATAATAGAATGTAAACGGAATAAAAACACAGTTTTAACTAAGTCTTATGTTGCGGACCTAAATTGATATTTATTAAGAAATTATAGGAGGATTATATGATATATTTAGATAATGCTGCTACCACTTTTCCTAAACCGGATAAGGTTTACCAGGAGATGTTTGATTATATGAAAACCTATGCAGCTAATCCTGGAAGAAGTGCACATGATATGTCAATTATGGCCTCCATGAAAGTATTGGAAACTAGGCAATTGATTGCAGATTTATTTAATATAGATGATCCATTTAATATTGTTTTTACAAGCAATACCACAGAAAGTTTAAATATTGCAATTAAAGGTATATTAAAGGCTGGAGATCATGTTATTACCACGGTACTAGAGCACAATTCTGTGCTGAGACCTTTGAATAAGTTAAGAAAAAATGGAGTGACTATTACTTTTTTAGATATGGACGATAATGGATTTATTAATCTTGAAACATTGAAAAAAAGTATTACGAAAAAAACAAAGGCAATTATAATTAATCACGCTTCTAATGTAATTGGATCAATTCAGGATATAGAAAAAATTGGCGAAATAGCAAAAAAACATGGACTTATTTTCATAGTTGATGGAGCTCAAAGTGCTGGAGTGATCGATATTGATGTAAAACGTTTCAATATTGACTTGCTTGCATTCCCGGGTCACAAAGGACTTCTCGGTCCACAAGGTACAGGTGGTTTATATATTGCCCCAGGTATTGAGTTAGAAACCCTTAAAGAAGGTGGCACAGGAAGTAATTCCCACTCTCTTGAGCAACCTGATTTCTTGCCAGATAGATTTGAGAGTGGAACTTTAAATACTCCAGGCATTGTAGGACTTGGTCAAGGTATAAGCTATATATTTGAGGAAGGTATCGATAAAATTAGAAGAAAAGAACAAGACCTTACAGATTGTTTATTATTAGAACTTACAAAGTTACCTTTTATAAAAATATATGGAAATAAGTCAATAGATAAGCGATGTGCAGTTATTTCTTTTAATATTGAAAACATGGACAGCTCTTTAATAGGCTATGAACTTAATAAGAGTGGAATAGCTGTGAGGACAGGGTATCATTGTGCACCCCTAATTCATAAGGCTTTGGGGACTATTAATTATGGTACTGTGAGAGCTAGTTTTGGATACTTTAATACCTTTTTAGAAATAGAGTCTTTAATTAAATCACTAAAGGAAATATTCAACAAAAAATAGAAGAAAGAAGCTTTTTGTTTAAACAGAAAGCTTCTTTTGATAAGGACATAAGTTTGTTTTGTCATCTATAATTAGTTATAGGCATATAATGAAATGTATGATGAATATTCGTTTAATTGGGGGTTTTTACATGATTAATGGATTGGCTTGGTGTTTATTATTATGCAGATCAAGCATTAAAAATCAAAGAAAAGACATTTAACTTTGCTAACGAAGCAAATGCCTGGGACTCTAATCCTTATGATTTAGCAGCTTTAGGGTGTTACAATTTAAATATGATAGATAAGGCAATAGAATTCTCTGAGCAAGCTATTAAACTTTCGCCTAATGATGAAAGGCTATTAACTAATCATAAGTTTTATTTAGATAGTTTATAAATATAATTATTTCGCTTTATAGTATTATATAAAATATAATCAACCAAGACATATTATTTTGGTTGATTATATTTTTTCAATTTAATTAACTTTTTTAATGAATTTGTATAACGTAAAACAGAGTATCAGCATATTATCTATAGACAGTATGTAGATATCATGTAAAAAGGTATCAGCGTATTATAAAAGAATGTACAAGCATTTTATAAAAGAAAGTATCAGTATTTTATATAAAGATTGTATTATAAATAAGGAAGGTGTATTTTATGGGTAAATCTGATGGTAATTTTTCTACAAAATATCATTGTACTGAGATAAATGAACGTACTGGAATTAATGTTTTATAAAATCAAAATAGTGATGACAAAATACCTTGTAATGACAGACACGATTGTTGCAATTGTTGCAATTGTTGCAAATGTTGCTGTCCATCATGCATAATTGGTCCTACTGGTCCTACTGGTGCAACAGGCCCTAGTTTTAATTCGTTTGCAAATGGTGTAATAACAACTAATAAACTATCAATTCCAGTTGCAGGCACTATTATTTATGATACTGTAAATATTGTAGGAACTGATCTCAGTTATACTCCAGCAACAGGTGTATTTACAATAAATACACCAGGGGTTTATGTCATAGACTGGAAGATAGCTGTTACCCCAAATCCTGGAACAGTTTCTATAGAGATTGACTTGGTATCATCCCTTCATGGAATTATTGCTGGTATATCTATTACAGCAACAAATCCAATAATAAGCGGCTCTAATAGAATCTATGCAGCAACAGCAGGCGAAACTTTCAGATTTGTTAACAATTCAAGTGGTCCTATTAGCATAGTATTGGTAGGTTTAACCGGACCTATTGGAACTGTATCGCTTTTCAGAATTGTTTAACAACTTTTCAGAAAGAAAGTAACCCATTATTTAATAGGGTTAAGCTGAATTTAAAAGAATAACAGATTATAAAGTAATTTCAATACCTTAAAAGGCTGCCTTGTTAGGCAGCCTTTTTCATGTTCTTACACAATTTTTATCAATAAGAAAGACCTTAGACCTAAGTCTAAAGTCCTCATAATATAATTATTAGTTTATTTCTTCATACTCTTAGCTTCAGCATATAATGTTTTAAAAGTATTTGAAATCTCAGTTGCGCCACTAACTGTTATTGCTTTATCATCCTTTAGTGCAGCTTCAGTTAATTGAGTGTAAGCTTCTCCAGGAGAAACTTTCATTGCTTCGTATGATTTATCTTCGCTCTTTTTTGTTCCATCTTTTTTAACTTCTACATATTCTACTTTAGATATTTTCCCATCTGTATAAGTTACTGTTACCTCACCTTTCCAACCACGTTCATCAAAATCTGGAGCTGTAGCTGTATATACTTCAGGTGTTTTAGTCTCAGCTACCGGTGCTTCTGGTGCTTGTGTTGCTACAGGTGCTTCAGGTGCTGGCGCCGCAGTTTCTGCTGCTTTACCACATCCGCTTAATACTGAAAGAGTAATTACACTAGCAGCTATTATAGAAATAATTTTTTTATTTTTCATTACAAATGCCCCCTATTGTTAACATATTATCATAGAATAAATCATATACATTATTTACATATTTATCTATCCTTCACTAGTTAAAATTTTATCATAATTGTATTACCTATGCTAATAAAGAAGCGTTTTGTTCATTAATAATATGTTTTGTTAATTTAGTTCATGGATATAATTTTGGTATTATATATAAATATATTATGAAATAAAATTCCGGTTAATGAGCTATTTCTATTTATCAAATAAACCGCCAGTTTTTTTATTGCTTATTGCTGCTTTTCTTTGTTTCCCAATTACTTTAGTAGGTCTCGAAATTGCACCCTGCTCGGAACTTTTCTTTTTCTTTTCCTCAATGATCTTTTTCATCATTTCAATATTATTAGTTGACATAAATTTTCCCTCCTTTTGAAGCGAATTAACAAAATTAGATTTATAGAATTTATGTTTCAATTCATGATTTCT
>JBLHPD010000170.1:0-11236 GCA_047624165.1 Clostridium sp.
TTGCAACATCTTTAGCAATCTTAATTAATACATCATCTTGTTTCTCGCATGCTAGTTCTACTAAAACGCCTATTCTTCCGCCACCATGGATATAACTTTGAACTATACCATTTTCAATAGAAAATTTTTGAAATCTTCTTACTGACATGTTCTCGCCCAATTTTGCTATTAAAGCTGTAACAGCATCATTAACAGTTATTGCTCCATCAGCTATGTATTTTTCAGAAACAAATTCATCAATAGTAGTTGAATTAGTTTGTGATGCTTGCTTTGCTACGTTTGTTGCTAGAGTAACAAAATCTTTATTATCAGCAACAAAGTCTGTTTCACAGTTAACTTCTATAGCAGATCCAACTTTCATATTTTCTGAAATATATGTGCATACTAAACCTTCTGCAGCTATTCTTCCAGCTTTTTTTGCAGCGGCAGCCAATCCTTTTTCTCTTAAAAGTTCTATAGCTTTATCCATATCACCATCTGTCTCAGTTAAAGCTCTTTTGCAATCCATCATTCCAGCTCCGGTTCTTTCTCTTAACTCTTTAACCATGCTTGCACTAATCATTATTATTTCCTCCTATTCCTATCTAATTTAAAAGGTAAATGAAAGAATTACCTTCCACCTACCCCTTAAATATCATTTCAATAATTTTCTTATTAGATAAATAAATTTACTACTATTCAGCTAATTGTTCGCCTTGTCTTCCTTCTATAATAGCATCTGCTAATCTTTCAGTTATTAATTTAACTGCTCTTATAGCATCATCATTACCTGGAATTACATAATCAACTTCATCTGGATCACAGTTTGTGTCAACTATTGCTATTACAGGAATTCCAAGAATTTTAGCTTCAGAAATTGCATTCTTTTCTTTTCTTGGATCTACAATAAATAGAGCTCCAATTTTGTTTGCATCCATATTTCTAATTCCGCCTAAATTCTTTTCTAATTTTTCTCTTTCATTTAAAAGATGACTAACTTCTTTTTTAGGAAGAACTTCAAAAATTCCATCTTCTTCCATTTTAAACAATGATTCTAATCTTGCTATTCTTGTTTTGATTGTTTTAAAGTTTGTTAACATTCCGCCTAACCATCTATTGTTTACAAAATGCATTCCTGCTCTTACAGATTCAAATTTAATAGCTTCTTGAGCTTGCTTTTTTGTTCCTACAAATAGAACATCCTTGCCTTCTTCAGATACAGATTTGATAAAATCATATGCCTCATCAATTTTTCTAACTGTCTTTTGTAAATCGATAATGTATATACCGTTTCTTTCTGTAAATATGTACGGAGCCATTTTAGGATTCCATCTTCTAGTTTGGTGTCCAAAATGAACACCTGCCTCTAATAATTGTTTCATTGAAATAACTGCCATTAATAATAACCTCCTTGGTTTTTACCTCCATTACCATCATCTTATCGAAGAACCTATATTGGAACCCTCCCATAATTAAGTAATGTGTGTATTTTCTTACCTGTGTAGTATATCATAAGCTAAAAATGTATTCAATAAAAAAATTAATTAAATTAAAAATTTTTAATTTAATTAAAATAATATATATTAATTAATATTCTCATTTCATACACATTTATACATTACAAGTTGAAAATAAAATATGGTAGAGCAATATTGCTCTACCATATTTTATTTGATTTTTTTAAGTTCATCCATAAGTTTCTCATTTAATATTTTAATATGAGTACCTTTCATTCCAAGTGATCTTGATTCTATTACTCCTGCACTTTCAAATTTTCTAAGTGCATTAACGATAACAGATCTTGTTATTCCAACTTTATCTGCAATTCTAGATGCTACTAGTAATCCTTCACTACCATCTAATTCATTGAAAATATGTTGTACAGCTTCGAGCTCTGAATAAGATAATGTTCCAATAGCAAGTTGTACCACTGCTTTCTTTCTTGCTTCTTCTTCTATCAAATCATTTTTAGCTCTCAAAATTTCAAGACCAACTATAGTAGCACTATATTCAACTAAAACTAAATCGTCATCTGTAAAATCCTTATCAAATCTTGCAAGTAAAAGAGTACCTAATCTTTCTCTATTACCATTTATTGGTACTATTGTTGATCCTTTGTTTTCCATTGCACACTTTTTAGTTTCATGGAATACACAAATACCTTTGTTTGTTAGATTAGCTTTTGTTTCATTAATATTAAGTAACTTATTATTGTAATCTTCTGGGAATCTCATATTTTTTATAATTTCATCTTTTACAATATCACATTCAAACCCACTTGATAAATCATAACCCAATATTTTCCCTTTTCTACTAATAATATATACATTACATTGCAATACATTGCTTAATAAATTACAAATGTCATCGAAAACTACTGGCTCTGTTCCTGATTTTTGCAAAATCTTATTTAACATTCTTGTTTTTTCTAATAGTGACACAATATTCCTCCTCATTTATATTCTATAATACAACCTATATTATTAATCCAATTCACTAAGCTACTTTGCTTTAGAATAGGCAAAATTCAAAATATTTCAAATTTTTAGAATCGTTCCTTCTCCAGTTAATAATATCACAATCTTACTGCGATATCAACAGTATTTTCATAAATTTCGACAAAATGTTTATGAAATTTTAGTGAATTGTTTAAATTAACATATTAATTTTACTTTTCTTCATTATTTTCCTCATTATTTTCTTCGGCTTTGTATTCCTTATGTTTACATTCCGCGTTAGAACATTCCATATAATTGCCTTTAGTTTTACTATATCTCTTTAGCATATAGGTGCCGCACTTATCACACTTTATTTCTGTTGGCTCAAACCAACTTACGAAATCACACTTTGGATAATTACTACACCCGAAAAATTTAGTACCTTTTTTACTTCTTCGTTCTAGCACTTTCCCACCACATTTAGGGCAAGGAACTTCTAATTCTTTAGTAATAGCTTTTGTATTTTTGCATTCTGGATAGCCAGGACATGCTAAGAAATCACCAAATCTACCATGCTTTATCACCATGAATTTTCCACATTTATCACATTCAACTTCTGTAACTTCATCTTCAATTGTAATTTTGGCTATTTCTTTCTCTGCAATTTCAATATCTTCCTTAAGCGGTGTAAAGAAATCATTAACTATATTTTGCCATTTTTCTTGTCCTTCTTCTATAACATCTAAATTATTCTCCATTTGTGCGGTGAATTCAACATCCACTATCTGTTTAAAATATTCACTTACAATGTTATTTACTATATGACCCAGTTCTGTTACTTCCAATATTTTTTTGTCTTTTTCTACATATCTTCTGTTAAGTAGAGTTGAAATAATTGGTGCATAAGTACTAGGTCTGCCTATACCATTTTCTTCTAAGGATTTTACTAGAGATGCCTCTGAAAATTTTGCAGGTGGCTGAGTAAAATGCTGTTTCCCTTCAGTTTTTTCACTTTGTAGAATATCACCTTCACTCAATTCTGGAATTTTCAATGTATTTTCTTCTTCGTCCAAATCCTCATCATAAATCTTTCTGAATCCATCAAAAAATACTTTAGATCCGGATGCCTTAAGCATATAGTCTCCATTTTCTATATCAATTGATATAGTGTGTAGTAAACATGCTTCCATTTGGCTTGCTACATATCTATTCCAAATCAATGTATACAGCTTGTATTGTGGAGCTTTAAGAGTTTTTTTCGCTATTTCTGGCGTTATTTCAACATATGAAGGTCTAATAGCTTCATGAGCATCTTGTATATTTTTTTTACTTTTAAATATTCTAGGAGTACTCGGATAGTATTGCTGCCCATACTTACTGCAAATAAGATCTTTTGCATTCATTTGGGCTTCTTCAGATATTCTCGTGGAATCAGTTCTCATATATGTAATTAAACCTACTGTTCCATGTCCTTCTATATCCATACCTTCATATAATTGTTGCGCAATAGACATAGTTCTTTTAGTTGCAAAATTAAGTTTTCTATATGCATCTTGCTGCAATGTACTTGTTATGAATGGAGGCAGCGGATTTTTACTCTTTGATGATTTCTTTATCTTTCTTATAACGAATTCTTTTTCGTTAAGTGCATTAATAACAATATCACTTTCTTCTTTAGAATTCATTTCAACTTTTTTCTTACCTTTAGACATCAACTTAACATTTAACTTCTGAGCCTCTCCTTCTTTGCATAGCTCGCATTCTATAGTCCAATACTCTTTGATTATGAATTCTTCTATTTCCTTTTGTCTGTCACAGATTATTTTAAGCGTAACTGATTGAACTCGTCCTGCACTAAGTCCCCATTTAACTTTTCTCCAAAGTATAGGACTAATCTCATACCCAACTAATCTATCAAGTATACGTCTTGCTTGTTGGGCATCTACAAGAGTTGCATTTATTACTCTTGGAGATTTTATGGCGTTTTTAACAGCTGTTTTGGTTATCTCATTGAATTCTATCCTGCACTTATCTTTTTCATCTATTTTCAATGCTTTTGCTAAATGCCACGCTATAGCTTCGCCTTCTCTATCAGGGTCAGTTGCCAGATAAATTTTATCGCTTTTTTTTGCTTCTTTCCTTAGTTTCGAAAGGAGCTCTCCCTTACCACGGATAGTTATATATTTAGGTTCATAATTGTTTTCTATGTCAACCCCCAATTGGCTTTTTGGCAAGTCTCTAACATGTCCCATGGATGCTTCTACTACATAATTGCTACCTAAATACTTTTTTATAGTTTTAGCTTTTGCAGGTGATTCAACTATAACAAGTTTTTGTCCCATCTTATCCCCTCCATCAATGTATTCTAATATATTTAATATATATTTCTTTATATTTTGTCATTTACTCTTACATAATAGTTTCCTGATAGACATAATATTTGATTTTTTATCTGCATTTCAAATAATACCTCATATAATTGTTTTATGTCAATGCTAGTTATTCTAATAATATCATTAATGTGTAATGGACTATCATTTATAATACCATATAACACTTCATGAATTTTGGTATTAAAAGACCTTTCAGTAGTAGTATTCTTTACTTTTTTTATATCTATTCCCATTAAGTCAAATATATCATTAGAACAAGTTAGTGGAAATGCTCCATCCTTAATTAATTTATTTGTTCCGCGACTTTCAAATGAAAATATAGAACCTGGAACAGCCATAACATCCTTACCTTGTTCAAGTGCTAAATTTGCAGTAATCAATGAGCCACTTTTTTCACCAGCCTCCACTACAATAATAATTTCACTAAGAGCACTTATTATTCTATTCCTTAGAGGAAAGTTATGAGCATATGGCTGTGTGCCTGGTAAAAATTCTGAAATAACAGAGCCCCGTTCGACTATCTTATTGAACAGCTTCAAGTTTTCTTTAGGATAAACTACATCTATTCCAGAACCTAAAACTGCACAAGTATATCCTTCATTATCCAAACAACTCTCATGTGCAAAAGTATCAATACCCTTAGCCATTCCACTAATAATATTAATATTATTAGCACATAAATCTGAGCATATAATTTTAGTAACATCCTTACCGTAATTTGAATATTTTCTTGATCCCACTATAGAAATATTATATCCTTGATTTAATGGCAATATGTTTCCTTTGTAGAATATTGTAAATGGTGCATCATCATAATTTTTTAATTTATTAGGATATTCGTCTTCGTAATATTGGATTGTTTTTATTTCATTAGCCTCTAATTTTCTTTTTACATTAGCAATTTCATCAATGTTCCAAGCATTAGTCAATAAATCTATTAAAGTATTTTTAAAATATTCTGTTTTTTTATTATGTACACCATAATACCATATTTGCTGTGTACTGTGAAAATCATTTATTAATTTCAGTTTATTTCTAGGGGATAATTTAACTAAAGAAAACCATATATCGTAATCATTCATTCTTTTTTCTATACCTCCACTATCATAATTTTTATTTTTAACTATTAATAATTAAACTATTCGCTCATCTATATATTTTCTGTATTGCACAGCCTCAATAATATGTTTATCCAAGATGCCTTTACTTTCGTCTAAGTCTGCTATAGTCCTAGCTACCTTCAGAATCCTCGAATAAGCTCTTGTACTCAAATTGAATTTATTATACATGAGTTCCATAATTCTACTAGCCTTATTGTCTAAATGACAGTATCTTTTAATTAGTTTCTGGCTCATCTCTGCATTACAGTTAATATCTTCTGTTCTAAATCGTTCTTCTTGAATATTTCTTGCTGCTTCTACTCTTCCTTTAATAACACTAGATTTTTCACTATTTATTCCATTAGCTATTTTATTATAGGGTAGAAAATTTACCGCTGTAAAAATGTCAATCC
Organism: Clostridium sp.; assembly: GCA_047624165.1. Taxonomy (GTDB): domain Bacteria; phylum Bacillota; class Clostridia; order Clostridiales; family Clostridiaceae; genus Clostridium_AD. The sequence continues at coordinate 6,324 of JBLHPD010000170.1, forward strand.
TATCCAATAAAGGTCCACTAAGTTTACTTAAATATCTTCGTCTTTCATATTCCGTGCAACTACATTGTTTCTCATAAGATCCATAGTATCCACAAGGGCATGGATTTAAAGCGCTTACAAACATAAAGTTTGATGGGTATTCTACAGTGCCATTAATTCTTGAAATATTAATTTTTCTGTCCTCAAGTGGCTGTCTTAATATTTCTAATACACTTTTTTTAAATTCTAATATTTCATCTAAGAATAATACACCCTTATGTGCTAAAGAAATTTCTCCAGGTATTATTTTATTTCCACCACCAACCAAAGCGATTCGCGATATAGTATGATGGGGACTTCTAAAAGGTCTTTGCAAAATGATCCCTCCACTATCTCCTAGCTTTCCAGAGACACTATAAATTTTAGTAACTTCTAGTGACTCCTCTAGGCTTAAAGAAGGTAATATAGTAGGAATTCTCTTAGCCATCATTGATTTTCCTGAACCTGGTGGACCATACATAAGTAAATTATGGCCTCCTGCCGCGGCTACTTCAATAGCACGTTTTGAACTCTCTTGCCCCATAACATCTTCATAGTCTAACTCTTCATTAATTAATATCTCTACATCATTACTCTGCTGATAAGGCATTAAGTCCTTATAGTTCAAAAAATTCACTACTTGTTTTAAATTATCTAGAGGAAATATCTTTGCAGATTTAACAAGACTACACTCTTTTGCATTGCACGTCGGAACGATAAACTTTTCAATACTATTTTCTATTCCTTCAATTACAACAGGTAATGAGCCCCTTACTTTCTTCAATTGACCAGACAGTGATAGTTCTCCTATAAAAAGATAATCATTAATATCACTAACGTTTATTTGTTTAGTCGCAAGCAAGATACCTATAGCTATTGGTAAATCAAATAGAGATCCTTCTTTTTTCAAATCTGCCGGTGCTAAATTTATAGTTATTCTATTTACTGGGAAATCAAAACCAGAATTTAGTATTGCAGAGCGCACTCTCTCTTTTGATTCTTTAACTGAAATGTCTGCAAGGCCCACAATATTTAAAGCAGGTAACCCGCGGGTTATGTCAATTTCAACTGTAACAATAACCCCTTTTATTCCTGTAAATGCAGCAGACATAATTTGTATTGCCATATTATCACCTATTTCCTTATTATTTCTTATTACATAATTATTGACATAAAGTTTAACAAAATAACTTTCAGTAAACTTTATTATTAAATAAGACATATTTTTATTTACTTTTTAATACATATTCCCAACCCTGACTATGCAATCCACGCAATATAAACTTCACTTATTTATAAATAATGTATTGCTTTTTTGTTTTTTTTAATTTAATATTAATATGTATATAAATTATAGGAATTTATGGAAGGATGTTTTTGCATGAAGTCTTACAATAAAGATATCGGAGCCCTGGGCGAGAATATATCAGAAAATTATTTAAAGAATTTAGGATACAAGATTTTAGACAGAAATTTCAGATGTAAATGTGGTGAAATAGACCTAATAGCAGTGAATAAAAGCTATATTTGCTTTATTGAAGTTAAAACTAGATATGGAATAAATTACGGAATTCCAGCGGAGTCAGTTATTTATTCTAAGCAACAAAAAATTTATAAAACAGCCCAAGTATATATTATGATGAAAAATATTATTAACTCAAATTTCAGATTTGATGTTATGGAAATCACACTTAATAATGATAATAATGATTTCTTAGTTAACCATATTGAGAATGCTTTTCCATTATAGTATTTAATCTCAAACACTAAAAAAATTCACAAATGCACCTCTTAAATCCAAAGTGCACTTGTAAATTTTTTGTCAATTATTAATCTATTCTCCTAAAATATTTTTCAGAAAACTTTTTCTATGTATTGGAATAATTCCTTTTTCTTTTATTGCAAGCACATGTTCTTTTGTACCATAACCCACGTTTCTGTCAAAGCCATAATTCGGATATTTGTTATGATACTGCAGCATAAGTTCATCTCTATATACCTTTGCAATTATAGATGCACAAGCAATGCTTATACTTTTCGTATCTCCTTTTATTACAAACTCATTTAAATTAGTAAAGTTTTTTATTTTATACCCATCAGATAAAACCAGATTGGGTTTAATATTTAGCCCCGCGCATGCGTCCAAAAATACTTGATTGTTGCACCAGCCAATTCCCTTTTCATCAATCTGTTTATTGTCAATTGCAATAATTTTATAGGCTAAGGCTTTTTCTTTAATAATATGAGATAGTTCTTTTCTGCAAGTTATTGATAATTTTTTAGAATCGTTAGCTCTTAAGATTAGATCTTTATCATTTACTTTTAAATCTAATATCACTGTTGCTGCAACTATAGGACCAGCTAAAGGTCCTCTTCCCACTTCATCAACTCCGGCTACATATTTATAGTTTCCAAAACTTCTATCAAACTCGTACATTTTTTTTACTCTCTGAATTTCCTTTTCTTTTAGCTCAAACGTTTTAGACATCTTACTGCCTAATTTTTGAACAGTTTTACGATTGTCTTGTAATAGCCTATCTATTATATTTCTTCTGTCACTATCTTTGATAACGTTTTCATTGTTTTTTATGTTCAACATATATTTACAAATTTCACTATAACTAATATTTGAAATATCGATATTAAAATCCATGATATTTTCTCCTTAATACTTTACTTAAAAGTCTTAATTAGGCATCTTAAAGATAACATTAGCTCTTACTAATTATCTTTTAAGATGCCTATATACTTTCGCACAAAAATTTAAATCTATTATTTCTATACAAAAGACTAAATTTATTCTACTCTTTCTAAAGATATAGGTCCTAATTTTCCACCTCTAAATTCATCTAAGAGCATAACTGCCACTCTATTATAGTCAATATTACCCTTAGATATTACAGATCCCCTTTTTTTAGCTATATTGTCTAAATTGTCTATAGGATTCTCCATAATTTCATCAAGTTTATATCTTTCCATTAGCCTCTGTCCATTATTAATTTGAAGTCTCTCTACTAATCTAAGTGCTAATTCCTCTATATCTATGACTTCATCTTTTACCGCACCTGTAAATGCCAAATTAAGTCCAACTGTCTCGTCTTCAAATCTAGGCCATAATACACCTGGAGTATCCATTAGCTCTATTCCTAAGCTAGTTTTCACCCATTGCTTGCTTTTAGTAACTCCTGGTCTATCTCCAGTTTTAGTAATGTTATTTTTTCCTAGTTTGTTTATAAAAGAAGATTTACCAACATTAGGTATACCAACTACCATAACTCTCGTAACAATATTCACTAACCCTTTTTTCCTTTGTCTATCATGCTTTTCTCTCAATAATTCATCAAGAGTAATCTTTATCATTTTTAGACCTTGACCAGTAATACAATTCACAGCGAGTGGTCTTACATTATCAGTTGTAAGTTTTTCTATCCATTGTTTAGTCACTTTATCTTCAGCTAAATCACTTTTGTTTAATAAAATAACTCTAGGCTTATCTTTGCAAATTTCATCAATCTGTGGATTTGCACTTGATTTTACTATTCTTGCATCTCTAATTTCTATTACAGCGTCAACAAGTTTTAAACTCTCTTGAATTTGTCTTCTGGTCTTCGCCATATGACCTGGAAACCAATTTATTGTCATTGCCATACTTATCTAATCCTCCCCATTTTATTGAATGGATAAAGCCTTATAACCGCTTTACCTTCCAAAAGATTGAGTTTTACAAACCCTATATCACTGCTTCGACTATCCTTACTGAAATTTCTATTATCGCCGAGAACAAACATTGAACCCTTAGGTACTATAGTTTCATCATAGTCTCTCATAATACTTTCATTTTTATAATACTCATTAATAATTTTGCCATTTATGTATATTATATTATCGCTAATTTTAACTTTATCTCCAGCAACTGCTATAACTCTTTTTATTATTCTTTGCCCTATGTCAGCAGGATACTTTATTACTACAATATCATTTCTCTTAGCAGGTATTATTCTATATGATACTTTTTCAAGTATTAATTTATCATTGTTTTGAAGCGTTGGAAACATAGATTCACCATTTACAGTTACTATTTGGAATATAAAATTTATAATAAACACAGCAATTACAAGCGAAATTGCTGTAGATTTTACTACCACAAAAACTTTTTTTGTCAAAATTAACACCTGCTTAATAATCCACCAAAATGGATTAATCTACTAAAGTAGCTTAATCTACTAAAGTTGTTTTTACAACTAAAGGTTAAAATGTAAAAAGGGACTTTTCAGCCCCCAGTCTTATCTCATTCTTTCTTTAACTTTTGCAGACTTTCCAACTCTATCTCTTAAGTAGAATAGTTTAGCTCTTCTAACTTTACCAAGTCTTACGACTTCAATTTTATCAATTACTGGAGCGTTTACTGGGAATGTCTTTTCAACACCAACACCAGATGCTACTCTTCTTACTGTGAAAGTTTCTCTTAGGCCGCCATTTTGTCTCTTAAGAACGGTTCCTTCGAATACTTGGACTCTCTCCTTGTTACCTTCACTAATCTTGATGTGAACCTTAACAGTATCACCTACATTAAATACTGGTAAGTCAGTTCTGATTTGTTCTTTTTCTATTTCTCTTATAATTGCTAACATGTGCATTCCCTCCTAAATTTTATTGTGACGTTCATGCCTATTATAATATGACAGAGGACCGCCCGTACTAGCACAAATTACATTCTATCATATATATATATATATATCAACATAAAAATATCTTTTATGCTCATATATAAGCTATTTTTTAGCTTTAAATAAACCTTTGAGCTTTATCCTATTTTGCGTCAAATGCTTTACTTAATAGTTTTTTATCTTCTTTTGTAAGATCAAGTTTTTGAAACAAATCCGGCCGTTTTTCTT